>JANNKN010000032.1:0-5656 GCA_031396315.1 Deltaproteobacteria bacterium | reverse complement strand
GTCGACTTCGCGCAGCTCCGGGTGGGTGCGGCCGAACTCGGTGGCGTCATCGTGCAGCGCGGGCAGGCAGTGCATGTAGATCGTGTCCGCGCGGCCGGTGAGCGCCATCAGCTTGCGCGTCACGCGAAAGTCCTTGAGCAGCGCCGCACGCTCGGCGGCGAGGTGCTCTTCACCCATCGAGACCCACACGTCGTTGTAGACCGCGTCGCAGCCCGCGAGCGCCTCGCGCGGATCTTCCGAGATGGTGATGTCGGCCCCGACCGAAGCCTCTGCGAACAGTTCCTTCACGAGCGCCGGGCTCGGCTGAAGCGCGCGCGGTGCAAGCACGCGCAGGTCGACGCCCATCTTCGCCGCGCCCACCATCAGCGAGGTCACGACGTTGTTACGGCCATCGCCCACGTAACAGAGCTTCGTGCCGCGAATGTGGCCGAGGTTCTCGCGCAGCGTCAGCAGATCCGCGAGCACCTGCGTCGGGTGATACGTGTCGCAGAGCGCGTTCCAGACGGGAATGCCCGAGTGCTGCGCGAGCTCGCGGACGAGCGCGTGCTGGAAGCCGCGGAACACGATCCCATCGAACAGGCGACCGAGCACGCGCGCGATGTCCTTCACCGATTCCTTCTCGCCGAAGCGGATGTCGGCGGGCGGGAGCACCTCGAGGTTCGCGCCCTCGTCGGCCGCCGCGACCGCGAACGACGCGCGCGTACGAGTCGACGGCTTCAGGAAGATCAGCGCGATGTTCTTGCGCTCGAGCCGGCGCGGGAAGATGCCGGCTCGGCGCGCGGCCTTCAGATCGGCCGCGGTGTCGACCATCAACGCGATCTCGTCGGCGCTGAAGTCGCGGAGGGTGAGCAGGGAGCGCCCCTTGAGGGAGATGGGCATTGACGGCTCCGGTGTGGTGGCTGGGCATGCTACCGCTGCCGTCAATGCTCGGGGCTTTTGGGGCGCGCGCTTTTCTCCTTATTTACTTCGCTCGGCTCCGAAGACTGCGCCTCGCTGTGCGCCTCGCTGTGCGCGCCGCAGACGGCGCGTACGAGCGCTTCGCGCTCTCGCCCTCGCGAAGCGCTCGGGCTGCGCGCTTCGCTTGCGGCCTCGCCCAGCGATGGAGAGGCGCTGCGTCATCGATGTCGGTCTGGCGCGTGGGGTTCGCGTAATGGCATCGAGGGGCGCCCGGGCATTTCTCGGCTGCGGAGCCAAGCGTGGGAAGAGATGAATCGCCCCGAGCGGTCTAGTGTGCGCGGTGCTGTGCGCTTGATTTATTTGGAGCGGGAGCAGTTCGATGCGCCGCCGGCGCCGTTTCGGACGGGCGCGGGCGGGCGGGTTTGGCTGAGCGAGCGCGGCGGGCTCGAGACGGATGAGCGGGTGCGGCTGTCGGCGAACACGGTGCATGCGCTCGAGGGGCACGGGGTGATCGTCGAGCTGAATCGCCTGCCGCTCGAGATGGGTGCTCTCGGTGAGGGGCGCGAGGTGCTGGTGCCGCAGGCCGCATTGGAGGATGCGGCCCACATCCTGACGGAGGCAGACCGCAAGACTTATGGCGCAACCTGGGAGTTCGTGGTCGCGCGCGACGCAGCGGTCGAGTACCGCGTCCGCATCGAGAACCGCGAGTACCAGCGCGCGCTGGCGCGGATGCGCGACCTGATCGTCGCCGCGAGCCGCCAGGGATTCGCGGTGTGGCTGCGGATCTGAGCACACCCGCACGCGCGCCGCGAGCGAATCCAGGCGCGCCTTGATACACCCGCGAGTCTCGCAAGGAGTGCACATGTCCGAGTCGCCGCTGATTACGGAACCCGCGCCGGGCGTTCGCCTGATCACGCTGAATCGCCCGCAGAAGAAGAATGCCTTCGACGACGCGCAGTGGGACGGTTTCGCGGACGCACTGCGCGCCGCGAGCGCCGACGAGGATGTCGCGGTCGCAGTCGTCACGGGTACAGGCGGCGATTTCTCTGCGGGCGTCGACCTCGGTTCGTTCATGGGCGGCACGCGCACCCGGTCGGGGCCGTTCGTGAGCGGCTACGACAACACGATGGACGCGCTGGTCGCGTTCGAGAAGCCGCTGCTCGCCGCGGCGAGCGGCGTGTGTGTCGGCTTCGGCGCCACGTTCCTGTTTCATTGCGACTGCGTCTACCTCGGTGAGAGTGCGCGGCTGCGGCTGCCGTTCGTGCGGCTCGGCCTCGTGCCGGAGGGCGCGAGCAGTTACTTGCTGCAGGCGTTGATCGGCCCGCGGCGCGCGGCGGAGTTGATGTACACGGCGGAGTGGATTCCCGCGGCGCGCGCATTGGCGGTGGGCATCGCGACCTCCGTGCACGCCGATGCCGGCGTGCTCGACACGGCGCTCGCGAAGGCGCGCGAGATCGCGCAGTTCCCGGTCTCGGCGCTGCGCGAGACGAAGCGCACGATGAAGGCTGCGCACGCTGCCGGGCTGCAAGCTGCACTCGCCGCCGAGGCCGCGGGCATGAAGGCGCAGGCGGGCTCGGTGGAGAACATCGAGGCCGTACGCGCATTCATGGAGAAGCGCGAGCCGGATTACCGGGCCGCGCGTGCGAAGGCGCGCACCGGCAACAAACCGTGAGCAAACCGGTCGCGTTCGTTACGGGCGCATCGCGCGGCATCGGCAAGGCGACCGCACTCGCGCTCGCGGAACGCGGCTTCGAGCTCGTGATCTCTGCGCGCACCGCCACCGGTGCCGAGCAACACGACTACTCCCCGATCGCGGGCAAGCCGCTCGTGCGAGCGATGCCGGGCAGCCTCGCGGAAACGGAGGCGCTCGCGCGCGAGCGCGGGGCGAGTGTGCACGCGCTGCCGATGGATCTGCTCGATCGCGCGAGCACGCGTGCTGCCGCACGCGCCGCGCTCGCAGCGTTCGGGCGCGTCGACGTGCTCGTGAACAACGCGATCTATCAGGGCCCCGGCGTGATGGATCGCACGCTCGCGCTCGATCTAGAGCACGTCGAGCGCGTCTTCCTCGGCAACGTAACGCATCAGCTGCTGATCGTGCAGGAGATCCTCCCGCAGATGCTCGCGCGCAAGAGCGGGGCGATCGTGAACCTGGTCAGCGCCGCAGGCATGTCGGATCCGCCGCCGGGTAGCGGGGCCTGGGGCTTCGCCTACGGCGCTTCGAAGGCGGCGCTGATTCGCATGGCGGGAGTACTCGCCTCGGAACACGCGGGCGCGGGCGTCTCGTTCTTCAATCTCGAGCCAGGCCTCGTGCTCACCGAGAGCATGCGCGAGCAAGGGCTGACCGCAGAGTTGTTACGGTCGGTGCCGGGCGGCGGCGCGCCGCCGCTGGTGCCGGCGGCCGTGATCGCGTGGCTCGTCACTCACCCGGATGCTGCGAAGTGGCACGGCAAGACGATTCACGCGCAGCCCGCCGCCAAGGAGCTGCGCCTCGTGCCAGGCTGGCCGGCTTAGTGCGAATGCGCAGCGGCGCTGGGCTCGCGGCGTTCGCCGCTGCGCTCACGGTGGCGGCGTTCCCGCCGATCGGCGCGTGGCCGCTCGCACTCGTGATGGTCGCGCCGCTCGTGCTCGCGCTCGCTCGCGCGACTCCGCTCTCCGCGTTCGGCCTCACCTACGCCTATTCGCTCGCGATGGCGGTCGCGCTCGTGCGCTGGCTCGTGCACGCGCTCGCGGGCGAATACCAGACGCCAATCACGAGCGCGTGGGGAGCGACGTTCGGGCTGGTCGCGCTGTATGCGCTGGTGCCCGCGAGCGCGATGGCGCTGTTCGCGGCGCTGCGTCCGCGCTTCCATGTTGCGCTCGCCCCGCTCGCGTTCGCTGCGCTGTACGCGCTTTCGGAGTGGCTGCGCGCCGCGCCGCTCGGCCTGCCGTGGCTGCTCGCCGGCCACGCGCTCGCGCCGGCGCCGGCTCTGCTGCAGAGCGCCGATGTGTTCGGAGCAACGGGCGTCAGCTTTCTCGCGCTCGCGCTCTCGGGGGGCCTCGGCTTCGCATTGGCGGCGCGCGATTGGCGGCCGCTGGCGGTGCCCGTCTTGTTATGGACGCTCGCGCTCGGCTACGGCGCGCTGCGCATTGCGACACTCGGCGAGAGCGAGCCCCTGCGCGTCGGCGTGGTGCAGGCGTCGATCGCGCAGCGCGACCGCTGGCGCGAGGGCTTCGCGCTCGCGCACACCGAGGAATATCTCGCGCTCACGCGCGAGCTGATCGCGCGGGCCGGTCGGCTCGACGTCGTGGCCTGGCCCGAGACGGCGATCGACTCCGTGCTCGAACAAGACGCGCGCCTGCTCGCGGCCGTGCGGCGCCAGGTCGAGGCGAGCGGCATTCCGATCGTCGCCGGTGCACAGCGGCAGATCGGTGGCATCACGAACTCGGCGTTCCTGGTGATCCCCCGCGCCGGTTTGATCGAGAGCTACGAGAAGCAGCTGCTCGTGCCGTTTGCGGAACACGTTCCAGCCTGGGGAGCGCCGCTGCGGCCGATCTTCGGAGGCATCGAGCGCCGGATTCCGTACCAGGCGGGCATCGAGACGAAAGTGTTCCGCCGCCTCGGCGTCCCGTTCGGGACGCCGATTTGCTTCGAGATCACTTACCCCGCACTCGTCCGGGAGTTCTCTACCCGCGGCGCGCGCATGCTCTTCAATCTCTCGAACGACGCGTGGTTCGGGCGCAGCGGCTACGCGGAGATGCACCTCGCACACGCGATCTTGCGCGCGGTCGAGCTGCGCACGCCGATCGCGCGCGCGGCGAACACCGGCGTCTCGGCGCTGATCGATGCGCGCGGCGCGGTCCTGCAGCGGCTCGAGGTCGAGGCGCGCGGTGGGATCCACGCCGAGTTGCGCGCGAACGCCGCGCCGACGCTCTATGCACGCTTCGGCGACATGCCGGTGCTCGCGCTACTCGCGCTCGCGGCACTCGTTCCGCTCGTGCTGGGGCCGAAGGCGTTGCGAAGCTGGCGGCGCGGCCCGGCGCCGCTACTGGGCGTTCGCTCCGCTCTGACATCCTGCCGGGGTCCCTGCGCAGATCGGCAGCTCGTTCGAGAACAGCCCGAACGGGTTCTGCACTTGTAATAAGTGAAGGCCCGCTCCCGGGTTGTTCACGAGGTCGATCGAGACATTCCCGGGGTTGCAGAAGCCGGCCGTCGCGCCCGCGCTACACGTCAGCGAGCCCGCTACGGCCGCGCCGTCGACCAGGATTTTCGCGGTTTGCGAGACATCGATGCCCGCGACCGCGAACGCCAGCGGGCTGCCGCTCGCGAGGAACATCGGCAGCGGCGGATCGCCGATCGCGGAGCCTTGGTTCGGGCTGAGCGCAGTCGCGAGCAACGGCTGCGGAGTCACGCCCGTATTCGAGCGCAGGTGCGCGGTCAGCGTCGCGAACGTCAGGCCGCTCGCCGCTTCGCTGCGCAGCGCAGCGGGAGTCAGCGAGAACGTGTCCGAGGCGTATACCGAACCGTTGAAGCTCAACAGCAGGGAAGTGTTGTTGCGGCGACCGATCGCGCGCAGGTTCACCGCGCCGCGCGTGTCCGCTGCCTCGAGCGCGCTCATCAGCGCGAGTGTCGCAGGCGCGCTGGCAGTCGCGCTGTTGAGCGTGAGCTGGCGGCCGGTCGCGCCGGAGGTGCCGGTGCTCGCCTCTTCGATCATCTCGAAGATGTCCGGGGGGCGGACGCCGTAGACGTCGTCGAACACGAAGAACGCCGCACCGAAGCTCG
>JANNKN010000018.1:0-3651 GCA_031396315.1 Deltaproteobacteria bacterium | reverse complement strand
AGCCGGTGGGGCCGCAAACCAGCACGAGGCCCGACGGCGAGGTGATCCACTTCTCGAAGCGCTCGCGGTCCTCGCGGCCGAAGCCGAGCTGCGCGAGATCGGTCATCAGCACCATCGGGTCGAACACGCGGATCACGACCTTCTCGCCGAACGCGCAGGCCAGGCTCGAGACGCGCAGCTCCACCTCGCGGTCGCCGCGCAGCGTCTTGATGCGCCCGTCTTGCGGGCGGCGGCGCTCGGCGATGTCCATGCGCGCGAGCACCTTGATGCGCGACGCGACCGCGGCGTGCACCTGGATCGGCAGGCGCTCGATCTCGTGCAGGATGCCGTCGATGCGAAAGCGGATCACGGCGTCGGTATCGCGCGGCTCGAGATGGATGTCGCTGGCGCGCTGGTCGAAGGCGTAGTTGAGCAGATAATCGACGGCGGCGATCACGTGCTCGTCGTTGTTGACGGCGAGCTCGTCGTTGCTGCGCAGCTGGACGAGCTGCGTGAGCGCGGAGTTCGCGGCGCTGGTCGCCGACGACGCCGGCCCTAACATCTCGGTCGCGCGCGTCACACTCGATCGGAAGCCGTAGATGCGGTCGATGATCTGCACGATGTCGCGCTTGCTCGCGACCACGTACGAGAGCGGCACGCGCAGCAGCGTCTCGAGGCTCTCGCGCAGCGCGCCGTCGAACGGATCGGTGATGGCGATCGTCAGCGCATCGCCATTGCGCGCGATCGGAATCACCGCGTGCCGGCGTGCAAACGGCCGAGAGAGGGTGCGCGTCACCAGATCCGCGTCGACCTTGACCGGGTCGATCTTCAGATACGGAACGTCGGCCGCTTGCGCGATCGTCTCGGCGATCGCGTCCTCCTCGAGCGTACGCTTCGGATTGGCTGCGTCCGCGAGCCTGAGAACTGCCACCATCTCCGCGGGCGACGCCTCGTAGCGCGCCGCAGCCTGAGAACGCACCGAGCCGACGCGCTCCTTCAACACCTGGCTGCGCAGAGTCGTCGCGCGACCTGCGATCTCCTGGGCCTTCGCCGCATCGAGCCGCTTTGTCTTCACGAGCAGCTCGACCAACTCTTCCAACGTCAGCGGCGCTCGCGGCTCGTCGTTCTGGGGCTTCGCCATGCGCATCCCTATCGGCTCACCCGGCGGGCCGATTGACCCTCACAGCGCTCGTTTTCGCTGCGAATCTGCACGGCGGCTGCCGCTTCCCGTGCGCCTGCGCACCGGCAAGGCGCGGTGGCGCATTGATTCCCAGGCTCCCGCGCTCGTAAGCTGCCGCCCCATGCCTCCCCAACTCCATTTCGGCGTCACCCTCCCCCAGATCAAACGCAGCTGGCCCGAGGCCCGCGCTGCCGCCCTCCACTTCGAGCAGCTCGGCTTCGATTCGCTCTGGGTGTGCGACCACCTCTACGGTGTGCCGTCGCCAGGGAACGGAATCCTCGAAGCGTGGACCCTGCTCAGCGCGGTCGCGGCCATTACGGAGCGCGTTGGGCTCGGCACGCTTGTGACGCCACCGTTCTTCCGGAACCCCGCGGTGCTCGCAAAGCAGATCGCGACGCTCGAGCAGATCGCGCCCGGCCGCGCCTACCCGGGTTTTGGCGCGGGTTGGTTCGAGGCCGAGTTCGACGCCTACGGCTGCGCGTTCCCGAGCCTCGGCGAACGGCTGCGCGCGCTCGAAGAATCGCTCGCGATCATGACCGGGATGTGGACCCAGGAGAAGACGAGCTTCTCAGGGACTCATTATTCCGTGAAGGACGTGATGTGCGAGCCGAAGCCGGCAAAGAAGCCGCGCGTGCTGGTGGGCGGCGGCGGCGAAAAAGTGCTGATGGGCATCGCCGCGAAGTACGCCGACACCTGGAACAACATGGCGGTGTTTCAGGGCCAGCTCGCTCAAAAGGTGGATGCGCTGAAGCGCCGCTGCGACGAGACGAAGCGCGACTTCGGAACGCTCGCGATCTCGCAGCAATGCAACGTCGTGATCGCGGAGAACGAGGGAGCGGCCAAGGAAGCGCTCGCGAAGGCGAGCAAGATCTACGGCGGCCACATGGGCGCGGCGCTCAAGGGCCACGGCATCTGGGGTACGCCCGAGCGCGTGATCGAGTGCATCCAACGCCACGTGAAGCTCGGCTGCACCGGTTTCGTGATCGAATTTTTCGGACGAGATACCAAGGAGCCGGCTGCGCTGTTCGCGGAGACCGTGCTGAAGGAACTGCGACGATGAATCTTCGGGCGATCGCTTCGGGCTTGTTACTCTTCACCGGCGTCGCGCACGTCGCCGAGTACTTCGCGCGCAGCCACGACTCCGGCATGGTCGTGGCGGGTGTCGTCTACTTCGCGCTCGGGCTCTGGCTGCGGCGCGCAGGCAAGGCGCCGCTCGTGGCGAGCGCGATCCTGCCCGCGCTCGGCGGCGGCCTCGGCGCCTCGCAAATGTCGGCCGGCGCCGTCGACCCGATCCTCGCGGGCATGATCGCGATCGACGCGGTCGTGGTCGCGTGCTGCGTCGTCTGCCTGGTACGGGGCGAGGCCGCTGCGACGGTTTGAGTGGCGACGACGCCTAACCCCGCACGGCCTTCGCCATCTGCTCGAGCGCGCGTTCGAGAATCGCGCGCGAGGTGGCGAAGTTGAGGCGCACGAAGCCCTCGCCGGGCGTTCCGAAGTTCGGGCCCTCGCTGAGCGCGACTTTCGCCTGCTTCAGGAAGAACTCGTGCGGCGTCGGCGCGAGCTTCAGCGCGCGGCAATCGAGCCAGGCCAGATAGGTCGCCTCGGGTGCGAAGTGCACGACGCCAGGCAGCTCGCGCTTCACGAAGTCCGCCACGAAGTCGCGATTCGCGCGCAGGTATGCCAGCGCATCCGCTAGCCAGGCATCGCCGTGGCTCCACGCGGTCTCCGTCGCGGCGATGCCGGGCGCGTTGAGGCCGCCGCGCAGGTGGCGCGGGAACTGGTTGAAGCGCTTCTTCAGCTCGGGCGTGCCGAAGATCGCGACTGCACAGCGCAGCCCGGCGATGTTGAACGCCTTCGACGCGGCGTAGAGCGTGATGGTGCGCGATGCGGCGTCTTCGGAGAGCGACGCGAACGGGATGTGGCGGCTCGGCGAGAACACGAGATCCGCGTGGATCTCGTCGCTGATCACGAACAGGTCGTGCTCGCGCGCGATCGCGGCGACGGCCTCGAGCTCGTCGCGCCGGAATGCGCGACCCGTCGGGTTGTGCGGGTTGCACAGCAACAACAGCTTGGCCTGCTGCGCTTGCGCGCGCAGGCCCGCGAGATCGAGTGCGTAACCGTCTGCGCCGCGCGGCATCTCGTTCGCGAGCAGCTTGCGGCCATGCTCGCGGATCACGTGCAGGAAGGGCGGATAGATCGGCGTCTGCGTGATCACGCCGTCGCCCGGCTGAGTGAGCTGAACGAGCGAGACGTGCATCGCCTGCACGACCTCGCTCACGAGCTCGACTTGGCCGCGCGCGACGGCATAGCCGAAGCGCTGCTGCATGCGCGCGACCGCGAGATCGGGCAGGCGCGTCGCGGGCGCGTACTGCGGGTAGCCGAGGTCGCCGACGGCAAACGCGCGCGCGAGACGACGACGGATCGGAGCCGCAGCCTCGAAGTCCATGTCCGCGACCCACAGCGCCAGCGCCTCAGGCCCGTACTGCTGCCAC
>JANNKN010000013.1:0-1363 GCA_031396315.1 Deltaproteobacteria bacterium | reverse complement strand
GGCGGGCGCGGCGCGAACCTGCTCGAGTGGCTCGTGTTCGAGGAGGAGTACTACCGCGCCCGCGCGCCGAAGCGCATCAACCAGAACGGCGTGTTCCTGCTCGGCCCGACGATCATGGAGTACGGCACGCCGGAGCAGAAGGCGCGCTTCTTGCCGAAGATCGCGTCCAGCGAAGAAGTCTGGGCGCAAGGCTGGAGCGAGCCGAACGCGGGCTCGGACATGGCGGCGATAACGACCACCGCTCGGCGCGATGGCGACCATTACGTCGTCAAAGGCCAGAAGACGTGGGCGTCGCGCGGCGCGTTCGCGGATTGGCTGTTCGGCATGTTCCGCACCGACCCGACCAGCGAGCGCCACAACGGGCTAACCTTCGTGCTGGTGCCGTTGAATACGCCCGGCATCACGGTGCGCCCGATCGCACAGCTCGACGGCGAAACGGGCTTCGCCGAGGTGTTCTTCGACGACGCGCGCGTGCCGGTCGCGAACACGCTCGGCAAAGAGGGCCAGGGCTGGAACGTCGCGATGTCGACCGCGGGCTTCGAGCGCGGCCTGATGCTGCGCAGCCCCGCGCGCTTCAAGACACGGCAGCGCGTCTGGTCGCATTGCTGCGCGAGAACTCGCTCAACGTCGAGGAAGCGGTGCGCGACGAAGTCGTGCGCTGTTGGATCTCGGCGGAGGCGTACACGCTCGAGACCTACCGCACCGTCTCGCGTCTGATTGCGGGCGGAAAAATCGGCGCGGAGTCGAGCCTCAACAAGATCTTCTGGAGCGAGCTCGACATCCGCATGCACGAGCTCGCGCTCGAGATCCTCGGCGACCGCTCTGACCTCCTGCCCGAGGCGCCCGGCGCGCAGGGCGTCGGCGGCTGGCTCGATTCGTATTTGTTCTCGCTCTCGGGCCCGATCTACGCCGGCACCAACGAGATCCAGCGCAACATCATCTCCGAGCGCATTCTCGGCCTGCCGAGGTAACGATGGACTTCCGCTTCAGCGACGAGCAGCTGTTATTGCAGAGCACGCTGCGCGACTTCCTGACCAAGGAGCACGGGCCTGAGACTCTGCGCAAGCTGTGGGCCACCGAGACCGGCCGCTCGCGCGCGCTCTGGAAGCAGCTCGCGGAATTGGGCCTGCCGGGGCTGCTCGTGCCCGAGCAGCACGGCGGCCTCGGGCTCGGCGAAGTCGAGGGCGTACTGATTCACGAAGAAGCCGGGCGCGCGGCGCTCGCGGAGCCGCTGATTGCGACGATGTCGGTGGCGGCGCCGCTCTTGCGCGATGCGGGCGGCGAGCTCGCCGCGACGTGGCTGCCGCGCATCGCTGCGGGCGACGCAATCGTTGCGGCCGGGCACCCGGCGACACCCCTCGTC
>JANNKN010000808.1:0-2319 GCA_031396315.1 Deltaproteobacteria bacterium | reverse complement strand
GAATGTTGGGCGACGCGTACAAGCCGCCGAGCCACGCGTCGAACACGAACGTCTGGTACTGCCGCAGCTGTTTGGTGCGATGCAGAATCACCGAAGCGCCTTTCGGTGCGTAGCCGAGCTTGTGGATGTCGGCGGAGATCGTGGTCACGCCCGGCACGCGGAAATCCCAGGGTGGGATCGCGTAGCCGAGACGCTCTGCAAATGGCAGCACGAAGCCGCCCATGCACGCATCCACGTGCATCGAGGCTCCCGCTTGCTCCGCAATCTCCGCGAGCTCGGGGATCGAATCGACGACACCCTGCGGATACTGCGGTGCGCTCCCGACCACGAGCGCGGTGTTCGTATTCACCCTCGCCGCCATCGCTGCAACATCGGCGCGGTAATCCGCGCGCACGGGCACGCTGTGCACCGTCAGCCCGAAATAGTGCGCTGCCTTGTGGAACGCCGCGTGCGCACTGTTCGGCAGTACGATCTCGGGCGCCGTAATGCCTCGCTCCGCTTTCGCGCGCTCGCGCGCCGCCTTCACCGCGCACAGGATGCTCTCGGTACCGCCGCTGGTCATGAATCCCGCGACGCTCGCGTCGCCGTGGAGCAGCGACGCCGTCCAGCCGCAAACTTCGCTCTGGATCTCGCCGAGCGATGGAAACGCCTTCGTGTTCAGCGCGTTCTCGTGCAAAAACTCCCGCGCAACCGCCTCCGAGATCTCGTGCACCTCGGGCCCGCCGTCGTACACCATCCCAAACGTGCGCCCTTCCCTCCAGCGCGCATCGCGCGAGCGCTTCGCGCTGAGCGCCTCGAGGATCTCGCGAGCCGGCTTGCCGTGTTCGGGGAAACTCATGCCGCGCAGTATGCGGGAGCCGCCGAGCTTTGTGCGCGCCCTCGCTACTCGCGCTCGAAGGCCGCGATCTCCGCGAGCATCGATTCCGCGCGCAGCACGCTCCGGCCGACGACTTCATCGTCGATGCGCTTCGCGAGCCAAGTGCGCTTGGGATCGCGCGCCCAACGCAGGAACAGCAGCAGCAGGAGAGGCACGACGACGCAGTTCGCCACGAGCCAAGCTATCACCTCGGGATTCTCCGCCCAGGCGAACCGGGCCACGAGCTGCGTCTCCTCAGGCCAGAAAACGGCGCCGTACTTCCGGAAGAACACGATCGCGACGGGGATCCACATGAAGCAGCCCGTGACCGCGTAGTACGGCGCGACGCGGATGCGGCGCGCGCGCAGCTCCGCAATTCGCTTCTGGATCGCGAGCACGGGTGCCGCGTAGTCGATCTGCGAGATCGTGGCGAGATCGCGCACCGCGAACGCGACCAATCCGACCGACCAGACGTGGCCGAGCACGCCCAACACAAAGAGCTGCGGCGTCGTGCGGTGCTCGGCCCAGAACGACGCAAACCACACGATCAGCAGCGCGCCGAGCAGCGCCTGCACCCACAGCCCGATCGCGAGCGGCCGCAGCGCGCCGCGCACGCTCCGCATGCGCTCGTGCTTGAAGCGCGCGAGGTCGAGCCCGTGCGCGCGCTCGAGGTGGCGAGTTTGCGCTTGCCACGCGGCCTTCAGTGCGTCGAGCTCGGGGAGGGATTCTGCCGTCATTCGTGCTCCTCCAGCTCGTCGCGCATGCGCAGGCGCAAGCGCGCGAGCTTCGTTCCGACATTCGTCTCGGATATGCCGAGGATCTCCGCGATCTCCGCGTAGCTGCGCTCCTCGAGGTAGAGCAGCAGCAACGCACGGCTCAGCGGATCGAGTCGCGCGATGGCGCGTTCGAGGCGGCGGATGCGCTCCACGTCCTCGAGCGAAGGACCCTCCGGCGTCGCGATCGCTTCGTGCGCGGCGTCGAGCGCGACCACACTCCGCTCCGCGCCAAGCGCACGCAGGCTCGAGATCCCGACATTCAGCGCGACGCGATACATCCAGGTCGCGAACGGCCGCGCCGCGTCGTAGCGCGGAAACGCGCGCCACAGCTGCGCCGCGATCTCCTGGGCCAAATCCGCGCGATCCTCCGGCAACCGCGCATAGCTGTTCGCGACCTTGAACACGATCCCGCGATGCCGCTCGAGCAGCTCCCAGAATCGTTCGTGCGCGTCGTCTGCCATCGCTCTCGTCACCCGCGCTGGTTGGATCGTGGTCATCGTGCAGGAGTGATTCGCAGCGCGGGCGAATTCGTCACGACCGCGACCCCTCACCAATCCGCGCCTCCGTGTGAGGCGAGCGCGCCTCAACGGCGCGCGAGCCTCACCTCCCCACCTCCCTGCACGCGACACCGCCGAGCAACACGCATGCACGGAAAAGCGAAGCGGCGCGTCGGCGCAGGCGGCCGCC
>JANNKN010000757.1:0-2908 GCA_031396315.1 Deltaproteobacteria bacterium | reverse complement strand
CGCCTCTCGTCTTTTCGGGAGTCGTTGTTGTTAGAGCCGCCGCGCGCTCGAGAAGGCGGTGATGCTCGCGATCACCAGCGCCATGCACACTGCGCAGATGCGCAGCGCCATCAGCGGCCCGAACGCATCGCAAAGGAAGCCGGTGAGCAGCATGCCGACCGGACCGCTGCCGACGAAGCCGAGCTGGTAGACGGCCATCACGCGGCCGCGCTGTTCGGGGAGCGCAGTCTCCTGCACGAGCGTGCGGCTCGAGTTGATGAAGACCGCGCCGCCGGTACCCCAGGCGAGCGCGCACAGCAGAAATCCCCAATAAGGCAGTCCGACCGACAGCAGCGCGAGGTTGAGCGTGCCGTTGGCCATCGCGAGCAGCATGGCTCGGCCCTTGCGCGCGATGCCGCCGCGGGCGCGGATCGCGAGCGAGCCGAGGATCGTGCCGGTGGGAAACGTCGCGAGGATCCAGCCGAGCTCGTTGGCGCCGCCGTGATAGACGTCGCGCACGATCAGCGGAAACGCGACGATGAATGGCCCCATGAAGAACACGCCGATCGCCGTGACGAGCCCCACCGGCACGCGCATCGCGGGCGTGCGCGCGACGCTCGCGAGCCCCGCGAGCCAAGCGCGCGGCTGCGCGGGCGCGGGGTTACGCTCGACGCGCGGAAGTCCGCGGGCTGCGATTGCGCCGCCCGCCAGTAACAACGCCTGCACGGCCAGGATCGCAGGGATGCCGAAGGCTTCCGCGCGGCCACCGCCGAGCGAGCCGGCGGCTTGGCCGCCGAACTGCGCGATCGTGATCGCAGTGACCGCCGCCATCAAGTTCGGGCCGGCGACGTGGGAGAGCAGGCCGTCGCGCGGCGGCGTCGCGAACGCGGAGCCGATGCCGAGGCACAGCCCGTACGCCACGAGCACTGGGAGCGTCACCGCGCCCGCGACCACCGCTGCGCCGAAGGCCGCGATCGGCGCGATCGTCGCCAGGTGCACGCCGCCGATCAGACGGCGCGGGTCCATGCGATCCGCGATCGCGCCGCCGAGCACGAGCAGCAGCAGCGGCGGCAACTGCGGGCTCATCTGGATCCACGCGAACTCGCGCCCGGAGAGGTGCAATTGCTTGGTGCCCGTCCAGGAGATGACGACCGCGCTGATGCCCCACGCTGCGAACCAGCTGAAGGCGACGACGCCGAGCCGCACCAGCTCGCGGCTCGGGCGCTGCGAAGCGGTGTCGTTCATCGCGCACATTCTCACGCAGGCGTCCGGCGCGATCCATCGCGAGGGCCGGGTCGAGAGCGATAGCGTCGCCCGCGGCGGTAAATCGAGATGAGCGGAGCGCTCACAGGGAAGATCGCGCTCGTGACCGGCGGCGCGCGCGGGATCGGGCGCGGCATCGCGCTCGCACTTGCCGAGGCGGGCGCCGACGTCGCGATCGCCGACGCGCACCCCGCGCCGTTTCGCGGCGAGCGGTACTACCGATTGCGCGCGCGCACGTCGGGCGCGGAGGAGGAGACGCCGACCGCCGACGCGGTGCGCGCCCTCGGCCGGCGCGCGTACGCCGTGCAGGTGGACGTCGCGGACGCCGAAGCGGTGATGCGCGCGGCGGCCGAGGTGATGAGCGCGCTCGGCCCCGTCGACGTGCTCGTCAACAACGCGGGCATCGTCAACAACATCGCGCGCATCGCGGACATGTCGCCCGAGGCGTGGGAGCACGAGCTGCGCGTGAACCTCACGGGTGCGTTTCACACCGTACGGGCGTTCGCGCCTGCGATGGCGGCACGCGGCTGGGGGCGCGTGATCAACATCTCCTCGGTGGCGGCGCGGCTGCCGATTCTCGGGCAGCCCGCCTACGCCGCCAGCAAGGCCGGCGTGATCGCGTTCACGCAGTCCGTCGCCCAAGAATTCGGCCGCGGTGGCGTCACCGCGAACGCCGTAATGCCTGGCCTGATCGCGACGCCGCTCGTGCTCTCGATGCCCGAGGCGATGCGCGCGCGGGCCGTCGCGCAGACGCCGATCGCGCGCATCGGCACGCCCGCCGACATCGGCGCGCTCGTCGCATTCCTCGCCTCGCCTGCGGCGGGCTTCATCACGGGCACCGCGATCCCGTGCGACGGTGGGTTGTTAGGAGCACCGGCGGGTGGGCTGGATGGGTGATGCTAGAGCGCGCTTGGGGCGGGGCTAGGCGTCGTCGCGGTGTCGCCGCGTCTCCTCTACCACCCAGCGAATCGTGTTCTCGAGCAGCCGCCGGTAGCCCGGGTTCTCGTACGCCACCGGCCCGTCGCCGCCGAGGATCGTCGCGGTTTGGCTGCGGCCGATGCGCTGCGCCCAGGCGGCGAGGTTGCTGCCGCGCGGGTGGGTCCAGCCGTCGTTCGCGTACAACTTTCCGGCGATCGCGAGCGCCGAGGAGTAGAAGTTCTCGGGCACGAAGGCGTGCGAGCTGCGCATCAGCGGCGTCACGAGCTCCTCGAACACGGGGCACAGGTAGAGCTCGTCGCTGATTTCGTAGCCTTGCTCGATACCCGCGGCGACGCGGTGTTTCGCGTCGACGGGCGTGACGGTGTGCTTCACGTCGTGGCGGTAGCCGGAGTCGGGGTAGGCGCGGCCTCGCGCTTCGCCAGGCGCATACAGGAAACGCGCGCCGGTCCAGTCGCCGTACTCGGGCCACGTGGGCCAACCGGCAATCGCGTGGTGGAGGAACACGATGGCTTTGCCCGACGCGAGCAGCGCACGCCAGCCCCGCTTCAATGCCTCGGGCGGCGCGACGAAGCCGAGCGGGCTGCGCTGGGCGAAGTCGATCCCC
The DNA here is from genome assembly GCA_031396315.1 of Deltaproteobacteria bacterium. Classification (GTDB taxonomy): domain Bacteria; phylum Myxococcota_A; class UBA9160; order UBA9160; family UBA6930; genus VGRF01. Next base: position 123 of record JANNKN010000757.1, on the reverse strand, counting down.
GGCATGTCGTAGAGCACGATCGCGTCGTAGGGCGCCGCGAGGGCCGGGCTGAAGAACACCTCGGCGGCCGGGTGCTCGACTGCGGTGACGGCGCAGTCTGGGATCGCGTCGAACATCGCGTGG
>JANNKN010000727.1:0-6178 GCA_031396315.1 Deltaproteobacteria bacterium | reverse complement strand
GCCGACCGATCTCCTCGACCGCGCGGAGCATGAAAGAGACGTCGGGGTCCTTCGTCTTCGTGAGTGGCGTCGGCACGCACACGTTGATCACGTCCATCGTGCCGAGCGCCCGAAACTCGCTCGTCGGGGTGAAGCGACCGGTCCGGATGGCTTCGGCAAGCTCTGCCGCGGCGACGTCCTCGATGTAGGAACCGCCCCCCGTGAGCACGCGGATCTTCTCGGCGTCGAGGTCGAAGCCGGTGACGCGGAAGCCTGCCTTGGCGAATTCGAGCGCGAGCGGCAGGCCCACATAGCCGAGCCCGATCACGCCGATGCACGCCTCGCGCGCGTCGATCTTGCCCTTCAGATCTTCCAAACGCGTCATCGCGTCCCCTCTTCTCGCTCGGCTTGTTTCGGCAGGCCGCGGCCGTGACCAAAGAAAGCCGCGAAGTATCCCCACCCAGACCACAGAGTGAGGACCACCGCGAGGCAAAGAAGTGACAACCCAATCTCGTGATTGGGAAGCCCGAAGGTCCCCGCCGGGAACAGCAGGAAGCCGGCGGAGACGTTTTGACTCAGGGTCTTGAGCTTACCGGGCCATTCGGCCGCCATCACCGAGCCGAATTCGGAGGCAAAGCTGCGCAAGCCGGTCACGGCCAGCTCGCGGCCGATGATCACAGCCACCGCGACGGCGCCCCAGCGCTCCGGGATGCGGTCCATCGCGAGCAGCACGATCAGCGCGGTCGCCGAGGTGAGCTTGTCGGCGAGCGGGTCGAGGTGTTTTCCGATGCTCGTGATCAGGCCGCGTCGGCGCGCGAGGTAACCGTCCGCGAGATCTCCGAGTGCGGACAGGATGAACAGGCAGCCGACGAGCACCGAGTGCTCGGGGTACCACGGGAACGCCGCGAGCACCGGGAGTACAGCGAGCCGCCCAATCGTGATCGAGTTGGGCAGATTCCAAAGCTGCTCGCGCTCGTGCGATGCGGCCACGCGGCTCCTTGGCTCGCGAGGGGCGCGAGCCCGAGGGCGCGCTTCAGCGAGCAGCGAATTGCGGATGGTATTGGCGATAGTAAGTCAGGACGCGACGAACGTACTTCTGCGTTTCGCGATACGGGGGAATCCCGCCAAACTTCGCGACGGCCTCGGGGCCTGCGTTGTAGGCGGCAAGCGCCATCGTCCAGCTGCCGAAGCGCTCGCGCAGCTCTCTCAAGTAGCGCGTGCCGCCCTCGACGTTCTGCTCGGCCGTGAACGGCTCGGCCACCCCGAGCGAGCGCGCGGTCGCCGGCATCAGCTGCATGAGACCCATCGCACCTTTGTGCGACACCGCACGCGGGTTGAACGCGCTCTCGGCATGGATTACGGCCTTCACGAGTGCCGGGGGAACGCCGATTTCCCGGCCGACGCGCTCCACCAGGGGGTCGTAAGCGCGCGCACGCCTGTGCGGCCGAAAGGCGATCGCGTCAGTGGAAAACCCGCTCAGCTGCGGCGTCCCCTGCACTCGCGCGTAGCGCTTGTCCCACTGCACGTTCGTGAAGTGCACGACGCCGCGCGCATCGACGTAGCGATAGAGACGGCCGCCCGCGAGCGAAGCGGCGGGACCTAGCCCCACCCAAAGGACGAGCGCAAATGCGGTCGCGCAGCGCACGGTGGCGCTGACTCGAACTCGCCTCGCGGGATATGCTGCGTCCATTCTCGTCAGGGCGTATCGGCGCAACCCGAGGCCGGCCTGAGCGGGGCGATTAGGCCGGCTTCCCTTTGGGGGCAGCCCTCAGCAGGCGGCAACTTGGCGAGCGTCGACGATGTCCATCAATGCGATTTCCTCGTCCTCGGGAGCGGCATTGCCGGGCTGTTCTTCGCTCTGAAGGCCGCTGAGCACGGCCGCGTCGCGATCGTGACCAAGAAGCAGGCCGCGGAGTCGGCCACGAACTACGCCCAGGGGGGGATCGCTGCGGTCGTCGGGGCGGACGACAGCACGGAGAGCCACGTCCGCGACACGCTCGAAGCCGGTGCGGGCCTGTGCCGCGAGCCAGTGGTGCGGTTCGTGGTCGAGCGCGGCGCCGCAACCATCGACGCGTTGCTGAAGCTCGGCGTTGAGTTCGATCGCGCGAGCGGCGGCGAGTTCGCGGTCGGGCGCGAGGGCGGTCACACGCGCCGGCGCGTCCTGCATCACCGCGACGCCACGGGGCGCGAGATCGAGCGCGCCCTGCTCGCCCGAGCGCGCGCTCATCCGAACATCGCGTTGTTCGAGAATCACTGCGCCGTCGATTTGCTCACCACACAGCGCGCCGGGCTCGCCGCACCGAACCGCGCGCTCGGCGCCTATGTGCTCGACGCCGAACGCGGCGTGGTGGAGCGCTTCCTCGCGCGCGTCACGTTCCTCGCGACGGGCGGCGCGGGCAAGGTCTACCTGTATACGAGCAACCCCGACATCGCCTCGGGGGACGGCATGGCGATGGCGTATCGCGCGGGCGCAACGCTCGCGAACATGGAGTTCTTCCAGTTCCATCCGACCTGTCTGTTCCATCCGCAGGCGAAATCGTTCCTGATTACGGAGGCCGTGCGCGGCGAGGGCGGCATCCTGCGCTCGATGAGCGGTGAGCCGTTCATGCCGCGTTACCACGAGATGAAGGACCTCGCGCCGCGCGACGTCGTAGCGCGCGCGATCGACTCGGAGCTGAAGCGCTCGGGTGACGACTACGTCGTGCTCGACGTGACGCACAGGGACCCCGCCTTCGTGCGCGAACGCTTCCCCAACATCTACGAACGCTGCCTCGCGTTCGGCATCGACATCACGCGCCAACCGATTCCGGTGGTGCCCGCGGCTCATTATTGCTGCGGCGGCGTCGTCACCGATCTGAAGGGAGAGAGCGACATCGAGAACTTGTTCGCGGCGGGCGAGGTCACGTGCACGGGCTTGCACGGAGCGAATCGGCTCGCGTCGAACTCGCTGCTCGAGGGCGTCGTGTTCGCGGAGGCCGCTGCCAACGCGGCGATCGCACGCCTGCCCGATTTGCCGCCGCCTCCACCGCAGGTCGAGCCCTGGAGCGAGGGCGACGCGACCGAGAGCTCCGAGGCCGTCGTGATCACGCAGAACTGGGACGAGATCCGCCGCTTCATGTGGAACTACGTCGGCATCGTGCGCAGCGACAAGCGCCTCGAACGCGCGCAGCGTCGGATCGCGCTACTGCGCGAGGAGATCGACGAGTACTACTGGAACGCGAAGCTCACTCCGCCACTCGTCGAGCTGCGCAACCTCGCGATCGTCGCCGAGCTCGTGATCGAGTGCGCCGTGCGTCGCAAGGAGAGCCGTGGCCTCCACTTCACGCTCGACCACCCGACTCGCGACGACGCTCGCCATGGCCGCGACACGCTGATCCGCCGGTTGACGGGTTAGCTCGCCAGCGGCGCCCGTCGTGGCCACGGTCCCTAATCCTTCGCAAGCAGGATCCGGCGCTCGAGCAGCGCGCGAATCGCATCCTGCACCGCGCCGTCGCTGTCGGGGATCACGTCGACCATGCGACGAACCGTCAGCCCCGCGGCGGCGAGATCGAGCACGGCTTCCTCGAGCTTCGTGAGGCCGTCCACCGTGGCGAGGATCTCGCGGTCGACGGCGAAGCGCCGTTTCATGTCGAACGGCGCGCCGCGCGCAGACTCGTCGATTTGGCGCGCCGCCTCGAGCAGCGCGTTCTGCAGCGGGATCGGCGCGCCTTCGTCGGTGATCGCATCGACGGATTTCGTGAACGCGAAGGTTCCCGTGTTCCACTGCAGCACGCGCGCCAGCGCCTTCACGCCCCGCAGCGAGCCGAGGAACGCGTAGCGCAGGGCGCCGCCCTCGAACGCGAGGGTCGCCTCCTCTGTCCCGTGCGTCGCGGTGAGCGTTCCGAGCGGAGACGATTGCCCGAGCATCTGAATCAAGTTCGCGATCCCGAGCTCCTCGATTCTTCCGGAGATTCCCGACCGCGCGCGCTGCGATTCGGCGCGCTTCACGTCGTTCACGAAGTTTCGCAACTCGCTGGCGCGTTCGGGCGGCGGATCGAATTGCACGCCAATCGCGGCCACGGTGCCGTCGGCCTCGATGTGCCGAGAGACCTTGCCTCGCACGGCGATGCGCTCGCCGCTCTCGGGGTGCTGCAGTTCGAGCTCGATCGTCTTGCCGAGCGGGAGATCGCTCCCGTCGGCGGAGATGAGCACGCCGGTATCGGACAGGTCGCGCGTTCGGCCTTCGAGGTTCACTTGCGCGGATTGCAATCGCGCCGGCACGCGCGCCACCGCGCGATTCGCCTTGCGGCGGTCGCCGACCGCGGCGAGCGGGTCGAGGCTGATCGGCGGCGGCTCGGGCGCGCGCGGAACCCGCAGCACCGTCTTCGCGCGCGGGTCCGGCGTCTGTGTGAGTGCGGCCTGCTTTCGCGCCGAAGGCAGGGCGCTCGAGTCGGTGTCGGGGTCGCGAGCGCCAAACAGTGGCGGCGCAATCGGCGGCGGAGCCGGGGCGCGTTTGGCTGCGACCATGAAGGGCGTGAGCTCGAGCTTGAGCTCCGCCGCGGGCTTGCGGAACTGGACCGCGACGATTCCGCCCCCACAGAAGACCGACTCCGCCTCGAGCACGAGCGACTCGCTGCGCCAGGTGAATTCCATCTCGACCTCGAGAAACTCACGAAGCTCGAGCGGGGCATCGGTCTTGATCTGCGCTCCGCCCTTGCAAATGTTGCGCTCGAACTCGGCAGCGAGTTCTGCTGCACTTCCGAACGCAAGCCGCAAACGGCGCATGGTGGGGACACCTCCGGACCCGGGCCTCAAAGCCGGACTCCGAACCCGTCCCATCGGCTGGCCGGGGACTCCCCTGTATCTGGCTATCTGCGGAGGAGGTCTTCAAAGAGGCGCTTGCCGGTGCCCCCGGGCGCCATGTCCAGCTCGGGATGCCACTGCACGGCCACGAGTGCCGGCATCCCCGTCAGTTCGAGCGCCTCGATCACGCCGTCCGCGGCCCAGGCGATCGGGGTGACCCCGTCACCCACGCGGTCGATCGCCTGGTGATGCCAGGACGGCACGCTTGCGAGGCGGTCCGCGTCGATGACCCCCGCGAGCGCCGAGGCCGGCGCGATTCGGACCGAATGCGCCGCCGCTTCGAGCTGGCTCGCGCGATGCGCGACGGAGTCCCCGACGACGTCGGGCAGATGGCCGTGCAGCGTCCCACCCCGGGCGACGTTCACGATCTGCAGGCCGCGGCAGATCGCGAGCGTGGGCGCCCCGAGCGCGATCGCTGCACGCGCGAGCGCGAGCTCGAACTCGTCGCGCTCAGCGCAGCTGCCGTACACCGCGCCATGGACCGCGGCGCCCGAGAATTGCGGCTCGAGATCTCCGCCGCCGGAAAGCACGAGACCGTCGAGGCGCGCGAGCAGCTCGTCCGGCGCCGCCTCGCCAGGCGAGAGCAGCACCGGGATGCCCCCTACCGCGCGCACGGCGTCGACATACGCAGCCGGCAGCGCGAAGCGCTCGCGACCCTCGCGCTCGCGGCGATAGGTGGTGACGCCGATCCAGCGCCTCACGGCTCGACTCCGCTCGGCTCTGCCTCGCTGCGCGCGCGCACCTCGTTATTCGTCGTCGCTCGCGACGACCGGCTCTTCGTCGACCGCGCGGAAGAGCGATAGCTGCGGCACATCCTCGGCGCCGGTGATCGGCACCGGGTATTCGTCCGAGAAGCACGCATCGCACGAACCGTGCTCGAGCTTCTTGCCGAGCCCGCGCAGACCGCCGAGCGACAGGTAGCCGAGCGAGTCGGCGCCGATCGCTGCGCGGATCTCTTCGATGGTCTTGCCCGCCGCGATCAGCTCGGAGCGAGTCGGCATGTCGATTCCATAATGACACGGCCGAATCGTCGGCGGCGCCGCGATCCGCACATGCACTTTCGACGCTCCCGACGCACGCATCATGTTCGAGATCTTCAACATGCTCGTGCCGCGCACGATCGAGTCGTCCACCAGCACGACGCTCTTGCCCTCGAGCACGCCGCGGATCGCGTTGTGTTTCACCTTCACGCCGAAGTTTCGGATCGACTGAGCGGGCTCGATGAACGTGCGCCCGACGAAGTGATTGCGGATGATCGCCGTCTCGTAGGGAATGTCCGACGCCTCCGAGAAGCCGAGCGCCGCAGCGCTGCCGACGGCCGCGACGTCTACTTCAGCCTGCGGCTGGACGCGCTGCG
>JANNKN010000714.1:0-4000 GCA_031396315.1 Deltaproteobacteria bacterium | reverse complement strand
GCGTCGCAGTGGTCGCGGACGACACTTGGACCGCGCTGAAGGGGCGAGACGCGCTCGAGATCCGCTGGAAGCCGGGACTCCGCGCAACCGACTCGACGGCCGCACTCGAGCAGCGCTGCCTCGAGGCGACGAAGAAGCCCGGTACGCACGTGCGCAACGACGGCGATGTAGAGGCCGTTCAGGCGGATGCGCATCACGCGCTCGACGTGACCTACGTCGTACCGTTCATCGCCCACGTGACGATGGAGCCGCAGAACGCATACGTGAAGCTCGAGCAGGATCGCGCGCTCGTGATCGCGCCGACGCAGTCTCCGGGACAGGCGAACAAGGTGGTGCACGAGCTCACGGGCATCCCGCGCCTGAACATCGCCGTGCAGCTGCCGCGGGCCGGTGGCGGCTTCGGGCGCCGCGGTGAGACCGACGCGGTCGCCGAGGCGACGCTGGTTGCGAAGGCGACGAACGCGCCGATCAAGCTGGTCTGGACGCGCGAAGACGACACGCGCAACGACTTCTATCGGCCGTTCGGCGCGCACCGCATGCGCGGCACGCTCGACACGGAAGGCAGGCTCACGAGCTGGTGGCACACGACGGTCGGCACGCCGATCGCCTGGCGTGGGCGCGACATGGAGCAGGCGCCGGCGTGGACGGGCCTCGTCGACGAGGACGGTGTGCCCGCGGGCCTCGTTCCGAATTACCGGAGCGAATTTGCGAGCGCCGAGTTCGAGCGCATGCGCGGCTGGTGGCGCGGTCCCGTGCACACGTTCGCGGCATTCGCGACGCAGGGCTTCCTGGATGAGCTTGCACACCTCGCGAAACGCGATCCGGTCGCATTCCGGCTCGCGCTGCTCGGTGAACCCCGCGAGCTGCCCTACGACGGGCACGGCGCGAAGGTGCTCGACACCGGCCGCCTCGCGAACGTATTACGAATCGCCGCCGAGAAGATCGGCTGGGGCCGAAGCGTCGAGCAGGGCCGCGGGCTCGGCATCGCAGCGCACCTCGTGTTCGGTGGCTATGCGGCGCACGCCTTCGAGGTGGAGGTGAGCGACGGCGAGCTGCGCATCCACCGCTGCGTGTGTGCGGTCGACGTCGGCCAACCCATCAACCCGCTCGGCCTCGAGGCGCAGATCATGGGCGGCACGATCGACGGCATCAGCGCCGCGCTCTACCAGGAGATCACCGTGAAGGAAGGGCGCATCGAGCAGGGCAACTTCGACACGGTTCGACTGCTCACGATGCGCGAGGCGCCGAACGTCGAGCTGCACGTCGTACCGAGCACACTGCCGCCAGCGGGCGCCGGTGAAATGGGCACGCCGACGGTCGCGCCCGCGCTCGCGAACGCGATCTTCGCGGCGACGGGGAAGCGCATCCGGCGCCTCCCGCTCGCGCCGCAGCTGCGGGCGTAACGGCGTGAGCGCGCGCCTCCAACCCCGAGTCGCGGTCGCAGCCATCTACCTGGTGGCGAGCCTCGCGTGCGTCTCGGTCGAGCGTGGCGCACCGAGCGAGCGTCGTCCTGCCGAACTCGAGTACCTCAGCTCGAGCGCGACCGAGCGCCTCGGCCTCCCGTTCTCGGAGGCCGCGCGCGTCGGCGACTTGCTGTTCGTCTCGGGCCAGATCGGGAATCTCCCGGGCACGCTCGAGCTCGCGCCGGGCGGCATTCAGGCCGAGACGAAGCAGGCGCTCGACAACATCGCCGCGATCCTCGAGCGCAACGGTTCCTCGCTCGCTCGCGTCGCGAAGTGCACGGTGTTCATGCTCGACATGGCCGAGTGGCCCGCGCTCAACGAGATCTGGGCCGCGCGCTTCCCCAACAAGCCGGCGCGGAGTGCGCTCGGCGCGAGCGGGCTCGCGAAGGGTGCGCGCGTCGAGATCGAGTGCATCGCCGCCGCAGGCACCTGACGCACGCCTACTGCACGTACTTCCGGACCTGCAGCCGGACCGTCTTGGCGATCGCGGCGAAGCCGTCTTTCGCGCGCCAGCTCCAGAACGTCTGCTGATCGAGCATCGTGCCGTGCTTGGTCTCGCGGTCGTAGGCCGTCTCGATTGCATCGAAGTCTTCGCTGACGGCGAGCATGAATTTCGACCACGCGAACTGTAGGTTGCCGGTCGCCTGCTCCGGCGTCTTCCCCGTGCCGCGCAGCTTCGTGAGCACCTGCTCGCGGTTTTGATTGAGCCAGCGCATGAAGGCTTCGGCGAGGTCGAAGTGCAGCTGCTCATGGCCCAGGGTGTATTGCTCGTTGCCTCGCAGCGAGTCGTTCCACCACGAGCGCCTGCGCGAGAGGATCGCGAAGAAGGTCACGTCGGCGACTTCGGCGGCCCATAATCCCTCGCGAACTTCTTCGAGCTTCGGGTGCAGCTCGCACGAGAAATTCAGCGCGACGTAGGCGGCGGCGACGGAATTGGGGACGCGCACCGCCAGCTTCGCCGATTCCTGCTTCTCCGAGAGGAAATCGCCGCGCGTGAGCTGGCGGTGGCGAATCAGGTCGTCTTCCTGGTTCCAATCCTGCGCTTCGGTGAAACAAGTCGTCGGGCCCCAGGCCGGGCCGTGCTTGGCAATCTGATCCTCGAGCAGCTCGCGCGCCCTCGCGCGATTCTCCGCGGCTTCCGCGTCGTCCTTCAGAATTTCCGTTTCGAGGCTCGCATCTCCGGCGTTGGTGGCGCCGCCGCCCGGCGCGACGCCGCTGCCTGCGATCGCGGCATCGCGCTGCCGCTGCATCTCGCGCTCGGCCTCGGTCGCGAAGCCCTCGAAGGGCTTGTCGCTACCGGCGCCCTTCTCGCGCTTGAAGCGCTCGAGGCGTTGCTGCGGCGTCTCCGCCGGTGCGTTGCCGCCAATGCTCGTGATCGGCTCGCGCTTCGCTTCCTCGGGCGGACCAGCCTGCGCGGCCTCGCTCGCGTCGCCCTCCTGCGCGAGCGCGGGCGCCGCCGCGAGCGCGATGCCTAACACCGAAGACACGGCGAGCCGCGCGAGCTGCAGGCCCGCGGAACGTCCAGTCACCGCGCTCCTCCTCGGCTGTCATTGCTTCAGCGCGCCGAAAGCGTAGCGGTTGATGCTGAAGAAATACTCGCCGCGCGCGCCGAGTTCGCGCAGCTCCGTCGCCCACGCCTTCGCCTCGTCCGGTGTCACGTCGCGATGGCCCGGCGCGAAGCTCGCGATCGCGCCGAGAATGCCGTGGCTGTAGCAGTGCGGGTGCAGCGCGGCGTTCAGGATCGGGATCATCTCGACGTGAGTGACCGTGAAGCCCGCGCGTGCGAGCAAGGGCCCGAGCTTCGCGGGCAAGTGCGGGTCGTGGAGATGATCGTCCCACGCGTCCAGCACGCGCCGCATGCGCGCGGGATCGACCGTGTTCCAGACGACGCTGTCCCAATCCGTGTCGAGAATGAACACGCGCCCGCCGGGTCTGAGAACTCGGCGCACTTCGGCGAGCGCCTTCTCCATGTCCGCGACGTACTCGTAGACCTGCGTGGCGGTGACGGCGTCGAAGCTCGCATCGCCGAAGGGCAGCTGCGTGGCATCGCCGAGCTTGAACTCGCACGGGCCGCGGCCCTCGCAGCGCTTCTGCGCGAGCTCGACCATGACCGCGCTCGAATCGACGCCGGCGACGAGGCCGCGCGCGCCGACGATCGGTGCGATGTCGTACGTCAGGAAGCCCGGCCCCATCCCGACATCGAGCAGATACTCGCCCGGCTTCGGCGCCAACAGCTGCACGAACCGCGCGCGCTGCGCGACGACGTCCGGCGTCACATACATGCGCTCGATCCCGCGCGCCGCCGCCAAGTCGAACGTAAGGCCCGTGGACGAAGTCACGGCCAGACACCGAGCGCCGAGCACTTCTCGAGGCGCGAACGAGCCCCCCAGCGCGCAGCGACGCAGACGCGGCTCCAGGCCGCGTCTGCGTCGGCCTCCCTAACAACGAACCGATGAGCTTCCGACACGAGGAGCGCCTTGCGGCGGGCCGGGGGCTGCGGAGCGGAAATCCCCAACGGAATGGTCGCTCGAAGCTCC
>JANNKN010000687.1:0-7640 GCA_031396315.1 Deltaproteobacteria bacterium | reverse complement strand
GCTCGTCGTTCAGGTCTTTGCGCAGGATCTCATAATCAGTGAAGCGCACATCGGAGATCTGCGGTGCGAGCTCGAGGAAGTCGTCCTGCTGTTCGTCGACGACGAACAGCGCGGCACCCTGAAAGTTCCCCCAGCGCACGTATTGGGTGAAGTGCTTCATGCTGTCCGTGAACTCGTCCTCGTGGTGCATGGGGTCCTTGAAGGACAGCGCCATACAGCCGAGCGACAAGGCGATCAGCACGAGCCCAGCCGCACGCGTGGCGAATCGGATTCCGTTCATCTGCGTTCTCCTGCACCGGCAAAACGCGCCGGAATGAATGCTTCGGTCTGCGTTTTCTCGATATCCGGCGTTTCGGCCGTCCCAGGGGCGGGACTTGAGTGCGGCTTGCCCGCGCGGCGGTGAGCGCGGCTCCGGCTTCGCGTAGGCTGGGCGCTCGCGAAGGGAGCGGCGTGCAGCTCGGCATCGACATCGGCGGCACCAAAATCGCACTCGCGCTGGGCGACTCGGAGGGCCGAGTGTTGGCCGACGCACGCGTCGCGACCGCGCCGAGCGGCGATGCGCTGCGCGATCTCGCGCGCATTGCCGGCGCTGCGGCGGAGCTGCTCGCAACGCGCGGTGTCGTCCCCCACGAGCTCGAGATGGTCGGCGTCTCCCTGCCGGGCGGCGTCGATGCCGCGGGCGGCTTCGTGCGCAACCCACCCAACATGCCGGGCTGGGACGGCGCCCCGGTGCGCGATGTGCTCGCCAAGGCGCTCGGTGCGCGCGTGGCGCTCGAGAACGACGCGAACGCGGCGGCGCTCGCGGAGTGGCAGTTCGGCGCGGCGCGCGGAACGCAGCACGCGGTCTACCTGACGATGTCCACCGGCGTCGGCGGCGGCCTGATTCTCGGCGGCCGCTTGCATCGCGGCGATGCGAACCTCGGCGGCGAGGTCGGACACATCCCCGTCGTATGGCAGGGCGAACCGTGCGCGTGTGGGCTGCGCGGCTGCGTCGAGGCGTACATCGGCGGCGCCGCGTGGGCCAAGCGGCTCGCGCGCGAGACGCCTGCTAGCAGCCTGATCGCGCAGCTCGCGGCGCGCGAGGGTCGCGCACCGCGTCCAGAGCACGTGGTCACGGCGGCGCGGGCAGGGGACACCTTCGCGCTCCACGAGATGGCGCGCTTCAACGAGGTGCACGCGCAAACCCTGTGCACGCTCGCTGCCGTGCTCGCGCCCGAGATCTTCGTGCTCGGCACGATCGCCGTGGCAGCAGGCGAGCTGTGCCTCGGGCCGGTACGCGAGCGCGTGCGCGCAAACACCTGGCCGCGCCCGCGGTCGATCGCGATCGTGCCCGCCGCGCTCGGCGAGCGACTGCCGTTGTTCGCCGGACTCGGCGTCGCGGCGGAGGCGCTGCGCACGCGCTGAGTGAGCGGCTCGGGTGCGCGCCTCGAAGAGGCCCGCGAAGCGTCGCTCAGCCGAGCTTCGCCGTGACGCGCGGCGCCAAGTCCTTCTTCTGCGCGATCTCGAGAATGCGCGACACCGCCTCGCTCACGGACTCGCTGGCCGCGCTGTGGCTCTCGGTGCTGCGCTGGATGCTCTGTGCCATCTCGCGGATCGCGCCGACCGCGTCGCGGATCGTGAGCGCGGCGCCGCGCTGCTCGGCGGTCACGCGCTGCACCTGACGGCACTGATCGAGCGCGCCCTCGGCGGCCTGCATCAGATTCTCGCTCGCGCGCGACTGCTCGGAGATCGCGCGGCTGATTTCCTGCACGCGTTCCGAGGTGCGCTGCGCGGCCTCGGCGACGTGCTTCGAGTTGCGCGTTTGCTCCAGCGAGGCGCGCGCGATTTCCGTAACGCGCTCGCTCGCCTGGTCGGCGGAGCCACGAATCTCCACCAGCGCTTCGCCCGCGCGCTTCGAGCGCTCGACGCCGCGCTCGACGGCGTCCATGCCGGTGAACATTGCCTGCGTCGCCGAGCTCGAGGCGGCCTGGATCGCGCTGATCAGCGTTTCGATCTCGCGCGTGCTGCCGGCGGTGCGCTGCGCAAGCGTCTTCACGTGGCTCGCCACCACCGCGAAGGCTTTGCCCTGCTCGCCGGCCTGGGCCGCGATGATGGCGGCGTTCAACGACAACAGATTCGTCTCTTCGTTGATCGCGCCGATCATGTCGAGGAACTCGCCGATGCGTCCGACGCGCGTCACGAGCTCTTCGATCGCGCGGCGCGCCGTCAGCATCTGCGTGCGAATCTCGGCGATGCCCCGAATCGTCTCTTCCACTGCGCGTTCGCCTTGGGCTGCGCCGTCGCTCACTTGGTGCGTGAGTCGCGCGGCGTCCTCCACGTGTTGACTCACTTCTCGTATCGCGCGGTCCATCTGCACCATCGCGGCCGCGGATTCCTCGGCCATGCCTTGCACCGAGTCCGAGCTCTCGGCGACGAGGCGAACGCTCGCCGTCATCTCATTGACCGTGGAGGCGGTCGTGCTCGAGACCTCGTGCAGCGTCGATGCGCTGCCAGCGACCTGATCGATCGACGTGCTCATCTGCTGCGCCGAGCTGCCGGCGTTGACGACGGTCGTCACCAGCCGCTCGACCTCCCCATTGATCGCGCGAATCGACGAATTTATATGGGCGATCAGCGAGGCGGTCTCCTCGACGGCCTCCTCGATCTCGGCGCGACTCGCGAGCTCTGCCTTCGCTCCGTCCGTCTCGCGCCGCGTTTGCTCGGCGGCGAGGGCGCGAGCCGCAGTGAGTGCGGTGCTCGCGGCATCGCGCTCGCGCGCGAGGTCGGCGAGCTCGGCAGCGTGCGCGGCGTCCATCGACCGTTGCACGCGGCGAGCGTTCCCGAAGAGCAGGGCGCCCGCGCCGGCGGCCGAGGCGGTAGCTGCGAGGACAGCGGCGACGCCGGGGAGCGTGCTGACCGCGATCGCAGTCAATGCGGCGGCGCCTGCGCTCACCAGCGCAGCGAACATCGGCGCCATCACACTTTCGCGGGAAGCCCCCTCGCGCATTCGATCCACTCCTCTTCCGAAGCGAAATCGGCGCGGGCGGCGCTCCGCTTGAGGACGAATCTGTGAGGTTTTACGTAGGGTTCGCGGGCTCGATTACGCCAGGCGCTGCCCGGCGACGGCGTCGACCTCGCGCCGCAGGTCCGCGAGCGTCCCGGCGCCGATCGCAGTGCGCGCGCGGGCGAGCAGGCGCAGGTAGAAGCGCATGTTGTGAAGCGTTGCGAGCCGCGGCCCGAGCGCTTCGCCGGCGTGGAACAGATGTCGCAGGTAGGCGCGCGAGTGATGCGCGCACGCGCGGCAGTCGCAATGGGAGTCGATCGGCGCGAAATCCTCGCGGTAGCGAGCGTTCCGAATCGCCAGCAATCCGTGGGTGGAATAGAGCAGCCCGTGCCGCGCGTGGCGTGTGGGAATCACGCAGTCGAACAGATCGACGCCGAGCGCGATCGCGTTCACGATGTCTTCGGGTTTGCCGAGGCCCATCAGGTAGCGCGGCGCCGCAGCCGGGAGCTCGGCCTGCGCCTCGGCGACGAGCTCGAGCCGCGCGGCGGGGGGCTCGCCCAGACCGAGGCCGCCGTGCGCATAACCCTCGAACGGAAGCGCTGCGAGCGCGCGCGCGCCGCGCCGCCGCAGCTCGGGAATGCTGCCGCCCTGGACGATGCCGAACAGCGCTTGCTCGGGCTTTGCGCGCGCGACGAGCGCGCGCTCGGCCCAGCGCAGGCTGCGATCGAGTGCGCTCTCGGCGCGCGTGCGTTCGCCCGGCACCATCGGCAAGCACTCGTCGAGCACCATCGCGATGTCGCTCCCGAGCGCTTCCTGGATGCGCACTGCGCTCTCGGGGGAGAGCAGCCGGCGGCGTCCATCGAGCGGCGACGAGAATGTGACGCCATCCTCATCGATCTTCGCGCGATCCGAGAGCGACGTGACCTGATAACCACCGCTGTCCGTGAGCCACGGCCCGTGCCAGCCGGTGAAGCCGTGCAGCCCGCCCGCGCGCTCGATCACGTCCTCGCCGGGGCGCTCGTGCAGGTGGAAGGTGTTGGTCAGCACGATCTGCGCGCCGAGCGCGACCAGATCCTGCGCGTCGATGCCGCGCACCGCGCCGTAAGTAGCGACCGGCATGAAGGCTGGCGTCTCGACGACACCGTGCGGGGTTGCGAGCAAGCCGCGCCGCGCCTCGCCGCAGCGCGCGGTGATCTGAAAGGAGAGGGCGGGGCACGTCACGCGAGCGCTCGATCTTCCCGCGCGATCCACATCGCGTCGCCGTAGGAATAGAAGCGATAGCCGAGTGTGATGGCCTCGCGATAGGCGGCGAGCACGGGCTCGCGGCCGGCGAACGCGGCGACCAGCAAGAGCAGCGAGGAGCGCGGCAAGTGAAAGTTCGTGAGCAGCGCGTCGACCACGCGGAAAGCGGAGCCGGGTGCGAGCAGCAGGCGCGTCTCGCCTGCGCGCGCCGTGACGCCGCCGGCGCCGTCCGCGCAGCTCTCGAGCACGCGAGCGCTCGTGGTGCCGACCGCGCACACGCGCCCGCCACGCGCGCGCGTGTCGGCTACCGCGCGCGCCGTCGGCTCGGACAACTCGAAGCGCTCCGCGTGCAGCGTGCCGGCAGCGAGATCCTCGGCGCGCAGCGGGCGGAAAGTGCCGATGCCGACGTGCAGGATCAGCTCGGCGATCGCGACGCCACGCGCGCGAATCGCATCCAGCAGGCGCGGCGTGAAGTGCAGCCCGGCGGTGGGCGCCGCGACCGAGCCCGGCGCGCGCGCGAACACGGTCTGGTAGCGCTCACTGTCCTGCGGGTCGGCGTCCGCACGCGTGATGTACGGCGGCAGCGGCATCTCGCCGAGCGCGTACGGATCCGCGCCGGGAGCGAACTGCAGCGTGACGCGTCCGTCGCCGAGTAGCGTCGCGATCTCCGCTTCTTCGTGACGCTCGCCGCGCGCGAAGCGCAGCTTCTGCCCCGGCTGGAGGCGGCCGCGCGCCTTCACCAACGCTTCGAAGCGTGAAGGCTCGGCTGCCGCACCGAGCAGGAGCGCCTCCGCGCGCCCGCCGCTCGCCTTCGCGCCGCGCAGCCGCGCCGGCAGCACGCGCGTCGCATTCAGCACCAGCAGGTCGCCGGCCCGCAACAACTCTGGAAGCTCCCGCAGCCAGCGATGCGCGCGGGCTCCGCTCGTGCGCTCGAGCGTGAGCAGGCGCGCAGCATCGCGCACGGCGAGCGGCTGTTGCGCGATCGCTGCCGCGGGCAGTGCGAAGTCGTAGTCGTCGAGCGAGATCACGGGCGCTTCGGCGCGTTCGCTTCGAGTCGCGCGGTCGCGAGCGCCGAGAGCAGGGCTGGATTCTCGCGCAGCGCGTCCCACGAAAAGATCGCGCTACCGAGGCGCGGCGTAGCTCTGACTTGTGCGAGCTGTTCGTTCGCGCCGGCGGGATTTTGAATGAACAGCCACGCGCCGATCCCGACCCAGAGCCGGCGCTTCTTGGCGAGCGCATTCAGCGTCTCGATGCCGTAGCGGAAGCGCTGGGGGTCCCGCGTGTAGAGCATCGGGACTGCGAAATCGAGCCAGCCCGCGTCGAGCCAGGCGCGCCAATCCTGGAAGTCGGCGGTCAGGGCGCGCTCGGCGTCGGGGATCACGGCGGCCGAAATGCGCATGCCCGGACGCGCCGCGCGCGCGGCCGCGGCGACCCGCGCGACGAGTGACGAGAGCTGCGCGCGCCGCCAGGCGTCCCAGGCTTCCGCGTTCGCGAGGTCGTCGCCAAAGGGCGCACGGAGCCCGGTCTCTTCGAGGAAACGCGCGCGCGATTTCTCGCCGTAGCCGAACGAGAGCCCAACCCCGAAGCGCGAGCCGGGGGTGAAAGGCAGCGCATCGGCATAACGCACGTAGTCGAGATGAATGCCCGCGAGCGTCGGGTAGCGCGCGGCGAGCTCGCCGATCGTGGCGGCCAGGCGCTCCGCGACGCCCGGTGCCGCCGGGTCGAGCCAGATCGCGGGCGTGCCCATGCGATAATAAGTGCGGTCCGGCTGCGGCACTTCGTACTCGGGATAGTCGAGCAGCGAGCGCCCCTTGTGGTCGACGAGCACCGCATCGCGGCCGAGCGCGGTGAGAATCGGCGCCAGCGGATTCGACGCGAGATTCAGCACGTTCACCCACGCGTGGACGCGCACTCCTTTCGCGTTGGCCTGCGCGATCAGCGCCGCGAGTGGATCGACGCCTCCATTGGCTGCCTTTGCGCTGGTGAACGGCGTCGCGTCGGCATAACGCGAGGCGAACCACGCGCGCCCGCCCCGGTGCACCTGAACGAAGAGGTCCGTGACGCCGAGCACCTCCGCGTCGGCTAGCAGGACGGCGACGCGGCTCGGATTCTCGAGCACGCGCTGCGAGCCTTCGGCCAACACCCACATTCCGCGCGGCGTCTTCGGCGCGGCGTGCGCGCCGAGCGCCGCCAAAGCGAACCCCGCGCACAGGGCGACCCTGAGAACTGTGATGCGAATCGCGGCGTCACTCACGGCGCGAGGAACCTTACGAGTTCCCGCCGCGCGTTGACACGGGGGGCTCGTCTTTCACACTGCACGAACGGGGGACGCGATGACGAGCTTTCGAGGCGCGGGGTGCGCTGTGGTGTTGGCGGCCGCGCTCGCCAGCGGCGCGCGGGCGCAAGTGCCGGCACCGAGTGCGGCCGAAGCTCCGGCGGCGGGTCCCGCGCTGCGCGACGCGATCGCGGCGCTTGCGCAGGATCCCGTGCGTGGACGCGAGTTGCTCGGCGAGGTGGAGCGGAGCCACCCGATCATTGCGGACTACGCCGCGCTGCTCACGATTGCCTCGTTCGCGGCCACGGGCGATTCCGCGCGCGTCGCGGCCAGCGCCGTGGCGTTTGGCAGCGCCCATCCCGCGTCACCGCTGGCTGGACGCGTTGCCGCGCTCGAAGCGCAGGCTGCGGTCGCACTCGGGGACGAGCCGCGCGCACGCGCGGCGTTCGCGACCGCCCAGCGCGCAGCGGCCTCGCGCGAGGAGCGCGCGACCTTCGCGCTGGCGAGTGCGCGCTCGCTCGAGCGCGAAGGCGCGCACGCGGAAGCGGCGAGCGCGTTCGTCGCGGTGTGGCGAGACGAAGCGCCGACTGCCGCCGCGCGCGAGGCGCTGAGTGCGCTCGAAGCGCAGCCGCACGGGGTCGGGGCCGGTGCCCGAGTGATTACGGCGGGCGACTGGGCGCGCCGCTGCCGCGAATTGTTCGCGGCATTCTGGAACGAAGACGCACTGAAGGCCTGCGACGCCGCGCTCGCGAGCCGCGCACTTCCGCCAGCCGAGCGCGGCAGCCTCGCTGCGCTGCGCGCCGAGCTGCTCTTCCGCGACCGCCGCTATGCCGACGCCGAGCGCGCCTTCGCGGCGCTGCCCGATTCACGCGAGAACCGCTTCTGGCGCGCTCGCTCGCTCGCTCGCAGTGGCCGAACCGACGAAGCGAAGGCCGCATTCGAGAAGCTGGGAGAGCGGCGCGACGACTGGGGAGCGCGCGCTCTCTTTCTCGCTGGCACGCTGTACGAGGACGACGACGTCGCGAAGGCGAGCGAGCGTTATCGCCAGGCGCTCGCCCAGGCGACGCGCGCGGAGCTCCGCACCGAGGCGCGTTGGCGGCTCGCCTGGCGGGCCTACCTCGAGCAGCGCTGGGGCGACGC
>JANNKN010000681.1:0-3080 GCA_031396315.1 Deltaproteobacteria bacterium | reverse complement strand
TCGTAGTCGAGCGTCCAGCGCTTCGCTTGAAGCGCAACGCACTCCACGCGATCGCGCGCCCCTAACTACTCCGGCGTCAGCTCGCACTCCCGAATCTTCGCGAGCAGCGTCTTGTAGCTCACCCCCAGCAATCGCGCGGCGCTGCGGCGGTTCCAGTGCGTGCGGTCGAGCACGAGCGAGATGGCGTCGCCCTCGGCGAGCGTCGCCGCGCGGCGGCCGACTTCTTTGAGCGGCACCTGGCCGGCGGATTCTTCGACTTCAGCGAGCAAATCCTCGAAGCGGCGGCGCCCCTGGCCGCGCGATTTGGCGCCGAGCTCGCGCAGGATCTGTGCTTCGCTGCCGAGCACGACCATGCGCTTCATCAGGTTCTCGAGCTCGCGCACGTTGCCGGGGAACGGGTGCGCTGCGAGCGCGGCGACGAGGCGCGCGCTCGGCTTCGCCGCGCTGCGTGCGTAGCGCTCGCCCGCGCGCGCGAGGAAGTGCTTTGCGAGCGCGGGGATCTCGTCGCGGCGTTCGCGCAGCGGCGGCACGTGCACGTTCACGACGTTGAGGCGAAAGAACAGGTCTTCGCGGAAGCGGTGCTGCTCGACCAGCTCGGCGAGCGGGCGGTGGGTGGCCGAGAGGATGCGCACGTCGACCTGGATCTCGCGGTTGCCGCCGAGGCGCGCGAAGGCGTGGTCCTGCAGCACGTGCAGCACTTTCGCCTGCGCCGTCGCGCTCATCTCGCCGATCTCGTCGAGGAAGAGCGTGCCGCCGTGGGCGAGCTCGAACTTGCCGATCTTGCGCGCGCCCGCGCCGGTGAAGGCGCCCTTCTCGTAGCCGAACAGCTCGCTCTCGAGCAGCTCGCCGGGCAGCGCGGCGCAGTTCACCTTCACGAACGCGCGCTCGCGGCGTGGCGAGCTGCGGTGGATCTCGCGCGCGACAACTTCTTTGCCGGTGCCGCTCTCGCCGGAGATCAGCACGCCCACATCGGTATCGGCGATCTGCTCGATCACGGCGCGCACGCGGGCGAGGCTCGGGGAATCCCAGAGCGCCGGTGCCTGGACGCGCGAGCGCTTCGGCTCGCTCCCCTTGTTACGGGCTTCGGCCGCCTGTGCGAGCGCCCGCTCGATCGCGGCACCCAGCTCGCGCTCGTCGATCGGCTTCGCGACGAGATCGTTCGCGCCGGCCTGCATCGCATCGACGATCGCGCGCGCGCTGCCGCCCGCGGCGAGCATCACGATCGGCACGTCCGGGTCGAGCGCGCGCACGCGCCGCAGCAAGTCGACACCGCCATCTCCCGCGCCGAGCCCGAGATCGAGCAGCACGAGGTCGTAAGGCCCCGCAGAGCGCACCATGGCGATGGCGCGGTCGGCGTTCTCCGCAGCCTCGACGCGCAGATTGTGCGCGGCCAGCAAGTCGGCGATGCGCGCCCGCGTCGCGGACGAATCGTCGGCGACGAGCGCGCGCCGCTGCGCGGCTTTCCCGCTCACACGCGCGCCCCAGCTGCGACTCGGCTCGACATCTGCGAAGGCACCCCCGGCGGCTGAGCAAAAGCTCACGCCGCGCGCTGGAGGGCGCGGCCCCTAGGTATCGGCAGCGCGCGCGGGGTGACTTGACCGCGGGGAGGGGCTCGGGGACGATGGCCGAGCACGCGAACCCGAGCGAACTCACGACTCAGAGAGGCGGCGCGGTGTCTGCAATGACTGCCGAGCGAATGCGGCGCCTCCGCGCTCGAGGGTGGACCGTGGGTCGGGTCCAGGAGTTCCTTCGTCTCACGCCCAGGGAGTCGGCGGTGGTCGAGCGGATGCTTGCGAAGCCCGAGCGACCCCCGCGCAAAGAGGCTCGACGGTCATGACCTTGGTTGCGGATCGCATCACCGTGGATCCCGACCCATGCGGGGGCCGGCCCTGTGTTCGGGGACTCTGGATTCGCCTTCGCTTCGCGAGCCAGCAGCTCCAGAGTCATCCGGTCCTGGCTGCGTGAGGATTTGGGTAGACGAGCTCGAATCGTGACGCCGAAGAAGAAACGCAGCGATCTCCGCGCCCTCGTCGACGACCTGAACCGCCACCTGCAGCTCTATCACCAGCAGGACGCGCCGGAGATCAGCGACGCGGAGTACGACCGGCGCTTCCGCGAGCTGCAGGCGCTCGAACAGGAATCCGGCCTCGTGCTGCCGGATTCGCCGACGCGGCGGGTGGGGGCGCCGCCCGCGGAGGGCTTCGCGCCGGCTCAGCATCGCGTGCCGATGCTGTCGCTCGACAATGCGATGGGCGAGGAGGAGATGCGCGCGTTCGTCGAGCGCGTGCAGCGGCAACTCGATCGCGAGGGCGTGGTCGCGCTGCTCGGCGAGCCGAAGCTCGACGGGCTCGGCGTCGAGCTCGTGTATGAGCGTGGCGAGCTCGTGGTCGGCTCGACGCGCGGTGACGGGCGCACGGGCGAGGACGTCACTGCGAACCTGAAGCAGGTGGTGAGCATTCCACTCGCGCTGCGCGGGAATCCGGGGGCGTTCGCGGAGCGCGTGTCGGTGCGCGGCGAGGTGGTGATGACGCTCGCCGGCTTCGCGCGCCTCAACAAGTCGCGCACGGCGGCCGGGCTCGAGGCGTTCGTGAATCCGCGCAATGCCGCCGCCGGCGCGCTGCGGCAGCTGCACGAGATCGACCTCCCGCGCCTGCGCGCGCTCGAGTTCCGCGCCTACGCGATCGGCGAGGGCGCGCCGGCGGGCGTGACCAGGCAGCGCGAGCTCGTCGCCGCGCTCGAAGCCTTTGGCTTCGCGACGAGCCCGCGTTGGCGCGTGTGCGACGATCTCGACGCCGCGCTGGCTTATTATGGCGAGCTGCTCGCGCAGCGCGCCGCGCTGCCGATGGAGATCGACGGCGTCGTGTTCAAAGTCGACGACCTCGCGATGCAGCGCGATCTCGGCGAGCTCGCGCGCGTGCCGCGCTGGCGGGATTGGGCGGCGTGATGCGCGGGTTGGCGTCGCCGGGAATTCGAGGAAGGGGGGCGACGGGGCCGTCGGAAACCGGGGGCGCGGTCGGATTCGTGGATCGAGGCTTCTCGCCGTCGGAGGATTGTTTGTCGGCCGGCGTCGTGACGTTCAC
>JANNKN010000680.1:0-3817 GCA_031396315.1 Deltaproteobacteria bacterium | reverse complement strand
GCGTCGCCCGTCGCGACGGAGTTCGCTGCCCCGCCGAAGCCGCCGCGCGCTTCGCTCGCGATCGCAAGCGAGGTGACGGAGCCGCTCCTCGTGAGTTCGCTGCGCGCGCCGGTGACGCCTTGAGCGACCTGCGAGAGCGAGAGCGCGCCGGTCGTGTCGCCGTCCACGACGTTTACGAGCGAGACATCCCCGCCGTTCGCCTGGCCCTCGACCGTCACGTCTCCGCCGCCCGCCGAGCGTCCGAACAAGGCGGTGATCGCTGCGTGGCCGTTGTTCGCTCCGAACTGCGGGCCCGCTTCGCCGCGCAGCGCCACCTTGCCGGCACCCAACGCACTGCCACCGACGGTCGAAGCCGCGTTCTGTCCGGGCGCGCAACACGTCGGGGAACCGCCCTGCGCACGGATCAGCACCGAGAGCTCACCGCCGCCCGCATTGGTCGCGTCGAGGAAGCTCGCGGCGTCGGCCGGCGCGGCGCCGCTCGCGCCCAGCGCGACTTGCTCGAGCCGTAACAACCCCGCGGTCGAGCCGGAGACAGCGCTCTGCATGGTGTTCGAAGCGGAGCCGCCCGCCGGCGAGCTCGCGCCGACTTGTCTCGCGATGACCGTCACGTCGCCCCCACCGCTCGAGGCGCCGAACGCTGTCGCGGCCGTGGCGCCGGTGCCGTTCGCAATCGCCGTGACTTGAACCGCGCTCGCGCCAGCGTTCTCTCCATGCGCGCTCGCGCCGACGTCGCCGCCGAGGGCGTTCGCGCTCGAGACGACGCTCGAGTCTCCCGACGCGACGGCACTCGCCTCGGAGACCGCGTTGCCGAGGAATGGCGTGAAGAACGGAGCGCCGCTCGAAGCGCCAGCCTGCACTTTCAGCACCGTTCCCGAAGCGCTGGTCGCTCCGCTCGCGAACGCGGACGAATTGCCGCCGCGCCCAAAGTTGGCGTTCGTGTTGGCGGTGCCCCCAGTACCGCCGATGGCTCCAACGGAGAGATCGAGCGCGCCGTCGCTCAAGATGTCGGCGGAGGCACTGGCATCGCCGCCACGTCCTCCGGGGCCGGTGCCCGCGAATTGCACACTGCCGCCTGCACCCGCCCTCGCCTCGATGGACACGATGCCTTCCGGCGTTGCGAGCGCACGCGAGAGCGCGCTCGTTGCATCGCCGCCGCGGCCGCCGGTCTGAATGCCGGGCTGCGCCCCGTTTCCGCCGATGGCGATCTGCGTGAGCCGAACGCGCACGTCGCTCGATCCGTCGAGCGCGTCG
Source organism: Deltaproteobacteria bacterium (assembly GCA_031396315.1). Classification (GTDB taxonomy): domain Bacteria; phylum Myxococcota_A; class UBA9160; order UBA9160; family UBA6930; genus VGRF01. Next base: position 2,566 of record JANNKN010000680.1, on the reverse strand, counting down.
ACGACGCGCGCGCTGCCGCCATCGCGCAACGTCGCGCCGGTTCCACTGACGGCCGACGCTGCCGTCGCGGTTCCGCGCGCCACCGCCTCGGCGCCGATGGCGTGCGCCTCGACGCGCTCGAGCGTCGCGGTTCCGTTCGTGCCCATCGTGCTCGCGCCGCCGAGTGCAGTCCCCAGAGCCTCGACGCGCGCGCCGGTTTCACCAGTCGCGACGACGCTCGCAGTCCCGTCGCCGCCCTGCGCTGCGCCGAAGCCGCCCGCGGCGTATGCCTCGGCGTAGAGAGAGCCGCCGCCCGAGTTCGTCGCGTTCAAGCGCGACGTCGCATCGCCCGCGGTGCCCCCCGTTCCGCCTCCCGTCGCAGCGCCGCCGCTGCCAGCCTGAGCGGCTTGAATCAGGCGCAGGCTGCCGCTCGTGCTGCCGCTCACCGCATCGGTTGCGTGGACGCTCCCGCCGTCGCCGCCGTTCGCACCAGTCAAACCCACGCCGCCGAGGCCACCGCGGAGCGCCAACTGCACGTCGAGGTTGTCGCCGCGGCTCGCCGTCGCCGAAGCGACTCCGGTCGCCGTTCCGCCGGCCCCGGCCCTGACCCCGGCGCCCGAAGCGTCTCCGCCGTCGCCGCCCTTCGCCTCGGCTCTGACGAGGCTCGATTGCGCGTGCGGGAAGGAGTTGCTCTGGATCTTCGCGCTCGCGAGCGACGCCTCGGCAAAGGCGTCGCCTCCGTTCCCAGCGCCGCCGAGCGCGGAGCCCGCGCCCCCGTTTCCGCCGGTCGCGATTACGTCCGTCGTGATGCGTGTGTTCCCGATCGATTGCATGTGAGCCCGAGCGATCGCGCTTCCGCCATGACCTGCGGCGCCGTTCGCAGAGCCGCCGTGGCCTCCGCGAGCGAAGGCGCCTGAGCGCGCGTTGACGACGAAGTCGCCAGCAGTCGAGCCCGTTGCGTTCGCCGTCGCGCTGCCCCCGTTGCCCGCGTCGCTGCGCAAACCCGCGATTCCGCCGCCAGTGCCGGCGTCGGAGATCGCGATGGCTTCGGAGTCGCCCGTTTGGCTCGTCGCCTGCGCGACGGCCGCGCTGTCGCCGCCGTCTCCACCGCGTCCGATCGCGCCCGCGGTCCCGCCGGTCGCGGCTCCGCGCAAACCGGCTGCGCCACCAGCGCCGCCGGCCGCCCTCGAGATTGCGCTCGTTCCCGCGGCCGTTGCGCTCGCCGTCGACGCGTCCGCATCTCCCCCGGAGCCGCCGTTGCCCGCGGCGCCGCCTTGCGTCCCTGCGCCGCCAGCGGCACCACCGTTTCCGCCGTCGCCGCCCACGCCGCCGGTAGCGTTCGCCTCGTTGTGCGGATCTGCACTGGCTGCGGCTTGGGCGTCACCTGCGGCGGTGCCGTCCGTACCGCCGCCGCCGTTCTGGCCCGGCTGGCTTGCACCGGGGGCCCCCGCGCTTCCGGGCGTGCCTGTGACCGTGACAGTCTCCGCGGATGCGCTTGGAGCAGTTGCAGCGAGCAGAGAGGCGATCGCGAACGCGGTGAATCGGCGGCGCAGCAGCGGCACGGGGAGCTCCTCTTCCAGCGTCGGAGAAGTAGGCGCGAGCGGGCCGAGGTGGCGTCGAAATCGCAGACGATCGCCTGCGACTAGGGCATCCGCACGCGGCACCTAACTCATTTTGGGGTACCCGCGTACAGCGCGAGCGTCGAAGCCGACAGGCCCTCGCTGCGTTGCTTGCGCGGTGTGGACTCGAGCATCGCGAACGCGGCGCGGTTCGCTTCACCGGCGATCCAGAAGGGTTCTCGGCCGAGCGCGCCCAACAAGTCGCGCACGGCGTCTCCGGGCTTCATCGCGGGCATCACGTCCACCTGCACCCCGCTGGCGCGCGCGTTCGGCGTGTCGGTGAGACCCGCAACCGCGGCGAGCACGTCGACGCCGCGCGCCTTCCACTCTTGATGGAGGCCCTCGGCGAGCAACCAGTCGAACGCTTTCGTGGCGGCATAGGTGGCGACGTAGCTCGCACCAGCTAGGCCCGAGAGGGAGCTCATCAGGATCACGCCGCCGCGGCCGCGCGCGAGCATGCGCGAGCCGAAGTGGTGCGCCAGGAGGAGCGGCGCGCGGCAGTTCACGTCGAGCGCGCGCGAGAGATCGTCGGCGCTCGTCTCGGCGAACCAGCCGGCGCTTGCCTGCGCCGCGTTGTAGACGAGCAGCCCGATCGCGAGTGCGTCGGTCGCGCGCGCGAGCTGCGCGCTCGTATCGTGCGCCGAGAGATCGAGCGCGATGCAGCGCGTCGCGACGCCATGTGCGCGCTCGATCTCGCGTGCGAGCGCTGCGAGCTGCGCCTCGCGCCGCGCGACGAGCACGAGGTCACAGCCGCGCGCCGCGAGCTCGCGCGCCCAAGCGGCGCCGAAGCCTTCGGAGGCGCCGGCGACCAGAGCCCACGGGCCGTAGCGCGCGCGGAAGTTTTCGCGAGAGAGCGAATTAGTCATCGCGGCGAATTAGCGCAGCGGCGTGCGCCGCCGCGCGATCTCGCGCGCGGCCGCAACGAGGGCGATCCCGAGCGCGATCAGCACCAAGCCGCTCGCCTCGGG
>JANNKN010000590.1:0-1803 GCA_031396315.1 Deltaproteobacteria bacterium | reverse complement strand
CGCCGCGCAGTGAGCCCTCATCGAGGCAATCGCCGCGCACGATCTCGACGCCCGGCTCGACGCGCGCGGCGAGCTGCTCGGGCCGGCGCGCAAGGCAGCGCACGCGTTCGCCGCGCTCTGCGAGGGCCCGCCGCAGGCGACCCCCGACGTAGCCCGATGCGCCCGCGAGCAGGATGAGCCGCTCGCCGGTCGGCTCGGAAGCGTCTGGGTTAGAGCGCGTCATGGGGGAGTGTCTAGTTTTTTTATAGACATTTGTCTAGTGTGTGCTCGTTCGCCCAAGGAGCCCGCATGCCGCTTCCGTCCTCGCTCATCGACATCGCGCGCGAGCAGCGCGCCTCGGTCGGAGGCGCGCTCGACCGCGTCGGCATGACGGAGATCGAGCTGCCGATTCGGATTGCATCGCCGGACGGCGAAGCGGTGGGTGTGCCCGCTCGCGTGACCGCGTTCGTGAGCCTCGACGATCCGAATGCCAAGGGCATCCACATGTCCCGGCTGTTCTTGCTCGCGCAGGAGACGCTCGAGAAGGAACAGCTCTCCTTCCCGACACTCGAGGCGCTGCTGCGCGGTTTCATCGCGTCGCACGCGGGCCTCAGCCGCTCAGCACAAGTGGACGTTCGCTTCGAGTACCTGCTCAAACGGCCCGCGCTGCTGAGCGGCTTCCGCGGCTGGCGCAGCTATCCGGTGGAGCTGTCCGCGAGCCTCGAGCGAGGCCACGTTCGCGCCTTCGTGAAGCTCCGCGTCACCTACTCGAGCACCTGCCCGTGCTCCGCCGCGCTCGCGCGCCAGCATGTGCGCGACGAATTCCTTGCGCGCTTCGGCGCTCACGCGCCGCTGCGCCGCGAGGACGTCGCCGCGTGGCTCGCGAGCCCCGAGGGCATTACCGCGACTCCGCACAGCCAGCGCAGCCACGCCGACGTGCGGCTCGAGGTCGATCCCGAATGCGCGCCCGCGCTCGCGGATCTGATCGATCGGCTCGAAGCGTGTCTCGAGACGCCGGTGCAGGCGGCGGTGAAGCGCATCGACGAGCAAGAGTTCGCGCGCCGAAACGGCGTCAACCCGATGTTTTGCGAGGACGCGGCGAGGCGGCTTCATCAGCTCCTCGCGAGCGACCCGCAGTTATTGGGGCACGAGCTCAGCGTCGAGCATCAGGAGAGCCTCCACGCGCACAACGCCGTGAGCCGAGTCGCAGGAGGCTCGCTCCGCTAGCCGGCGATTCGAGCATTCGGAGCTCCACGCGCGCCCGCCGTGAGGAAACCGTGAATCCGCCAAACGATCGCAAGGCTCCAGTTCGCCGCCGCAAGCGGGGCGGCGGAGCGCTCCCGCCCCGTCACGCGCGCGCCGAGCCGCTCGCGTATTTCCTGCGCGACATCCACGCGATCCCGGTGCTCAGCGCCGAGCAAGAGGCCGAGCTGGCGCGCGCGATGCGCGGCGGCCGAGAGGGACTGCGCGCCGCGCTCGCGAAGCTGCCGGGCGTCGCGAAGCGCCTCGCGTGCGCGTGGCGCGAGCGCGACGCCAACGGCTGGGTGCCCGGCCGCCTCTCCGAGCGTTACGAGCAGGGAGCCACGCCGCCCGCGGAGCTCGCAGAGGGCGATGAACGGTGACATCAAACACGGGAAAACTTGGCATGCTGAATGCAGTATCCAGAGTCCGGTTGCAGGAGGATGGAGGGTGGAGAATGGGGTGGTGAATAGGGTGGTGGTTGCAGCTGATTTGGCTCCTGCACAAACATGGTCCGCGGCCGGCGTTACCTTCTCGCAAACCGGGGCGCGAGAAAGTTTGGGCCGGCCGCGGGCGCCATGCCCC
>JANNKN010000650.1:0-16400 GCA_031396315.1 Deltaproteobacteria bacterium | reverse complement strand
CGTAGAAGAAGCCGTTCTTCGGCGCCTGCATCAGCACCTTGCGCGGCGCACCCGCAATCGTCAGATCCGCGAGCATGATGTGCTGCGTCGCGGTGTAATCCCAGTTATCCGCAGGCGTCGTCTGGTAGTGCCACACCAGCTCGCCCGTATCGGGCTTGATCGCGAGGATCGACGCCAGGTAGAGGTTGTCGCCGCCCTGCGGGCTGCGAATTTTGCGCACCCAGGGCGAGCCGTTGCCCGTGCCGACGTAGATCAGGTCGAGCTCGGGATCGAACGCGATTGCGTCCCAGACCGTGCCGCCGCCGCCGACCTTGTACCAAACGTCGCCCGTCCAGGTAGGCAGCGCCTTGTCGAGCGCCGGGTTCTCCTGCGGCTGCGCCGGGTCGCCGGGCACCGTGTAGAAGCGCCAGACGAGCTCGCCGGATTCCGCGTCGTACGCCGAGACGTAGCCGCGCACGCCGAGCTCGGCGCCGCCGTTCCCAATGATGACTTTGCCCTTGATCACGCGCGGGGCCATCGTGACCGTGTACGGCTTGGTCTGATCGACGGTCACCTTCTCCCAGATCGGGATGCCCGTCTTCGCGTCGAGCGCGACCAGCCGGCCGTCGAGCGTGCCGACGTAGATCTTGCCCTTGTAGGCGGCGACGCCGCGGTTCACGACGTCGCAGCACGCCTTCGGGCCCGTCTCACCCGGGACTTTCGGGTCGTAGCGCCAGATCTCCTTGCCCGTCCTCGCATCGACCGCGTACACGATCGACCACGAGCCGGTCGTATAGATCACGCCGCCCACCACGATCGGCGTCGCTTCGAGGCCACGCGTCGTGTTCGTGTCGTAAGAGAAAGCGAGGCCGAGCTGCGCGACGTTGCCCGCGTTGATCTTCTCGAGCGTCGACCAGCGCTGCTCGGAGTACGTGCCGCCGTAGGTGAGCCAGCTCTGCGGCTCGCTCGCCGCCGCGACCAGGCGCGCATCGTCGATCGCCTCGACGCCCGGTGGCGCGGGCGGCGCGGCCTTCGCTGCAGGGGCCGCGGATTCCGCGTCATCGTCGCCGCCGCACGCGGCGAACGAGCAGGCGAGAGTGATCGCGAGGAACGAGGCAAGCTTGGCACGCATTACTCGACGGTGACCTCGATCAAGAGTGGAGTGCTGAACAAAATTCGCCCCGAGTGCCCGGCGACGCCGCCGCGCAGCATCCTGCCGCGAATCGGATCCGTAATGACTCCGAGCGGAGACGCCTTCTCGGTGCCGTACCAGAGCGCGGCGACGAGCGGATACTTGCCCGGGCGGCTCGGCGCTCGCACGGTCCATAACACTTGCGCCCGCGCCCAGTCCGATTTGACGGCATCCGAGCGCAGGCCCGTCACGTTCACGTACGCGAGGTTCCGGCCGAGCGAGAGCGGACGCTTCGCGAGCCAGTCGGTCTGCTCCTGGAAATCTTGTCCCAGAATTTGCGGCTCGCTCGAGACCGTCCAGCCCGCGCCCGTCGCGGGGCGCGCGAGCCAGCGATGCGGCGTATCGACGAGCGCGACGCCGACCACCGGGCCGGCACCGCCCGTCACTTCGACCTTGATGCGCAGCTCGCCGTTGATCGCGACCTTCGGCTGCGCACTGATCCTCACGCTCGTCGCCGCATCGACGGCGCGCACGTGTTCCGCGAGCAATGCGCGCTCGTCCGCGGAGAGCGACTGATAGGCGCCCTCGCCGGCCTGGATCAGCGCGATGTGCTTGTTCGCCGCCAGTTCCTTCTGAACGCGCTCAGGCGCGAGACCCGACATCATCTCCGCGTTCGCCGATGAGTGGCAGCTCGCGCAATAAGGCGCGGCGTCGGTTTGAAACTCTGGCGTTCCACCTGGATAGGCGTGCGCTGAAGCAGCCAGCGCGAGCGCGGCAGGTATCGACACGAATCTCATGAATCCCCCTCTGCGAACTCAGGATGACACCGCGCGCACTGTGCGCGCACCGGCTCAGGGTGCAGAAAGTTGCGATCGGTGAGGCCGCCGCGTTCGTGCGCGAGGTGACAGGCCACACACGCGACCCCGAGCTCGCGATTGTGGACCGGCAGCGCGTGGAACGCGGGCGAATCCCAGCTCTCGGACGCCGCGGAGGCGCTCGCGAATTCACCGTGGCAGCCGCGACAATCCTCGTCCCGCAGCGGCCAGGACATGCCGTGCGGCTCCTCGAAGCGGCCCGTCAGATAGATCAAGCCGTCGCGCAGCGAGAGCGCCTTCACGCGCGCGCGCCCGGCGAAGCCCGTGCCGCCGTGGCAATCGATGCAGCGAAATGCGCCGTCCGCGTGGGCGTCATTCCCGGCTGCGGCGTGGGCGACGACGAGCGAAACCGCGGGCCGCGCGGCGAAATCCGCGGCGTTGTCCGCGTGCAGCCTTGTACCGCTCGCGAGGTGGCACGACGTGCAGAACGCGTCGTTCTGCTCGAGGCGATCGGTCGCCCACCAGCCGAACGGTGCGGAAACGACGGCAGCGATCGAGGCGGTAAGGAGAGCGCGGCGCACGGTGCACGAGTCTCGCACGCGAAAAATGCGCGGAGTAGAGTCGCTCGCGTCGGAACTCTCACGCGAAGGAACTCACGATGGCGGCTCGCAATGCGGCGATTCTCGGAAAGCTCGGCGTCTGGACGTGGATCGACATGTTCCCGGCGACGCAGGCCGCGGAGTTCGCCGCCGAGGTCGAGAGCCTCGGCTACAGCGCCCTCTGGACGCCCGAAGCCGTCGGCCGCGACCCGTTCTCGCTGATCAGCCGCCTCTCCGCGAGCACGCAGAAGCTCGTGTTCGCGACCGGCATCGCGAACATCTACGCGCGCGATCCGATGTCGATGAATGCGATCCTGCACACGGTCGGCGAGATCACTGGGGGACGCTTCGTGCTCGGCCTCGGCGTCTCGCACATCCCGCTCGTCACGAACGTCCGCGGCCACGAGTACGGCAAGCCCGTGACGACGATGCGGAACTATCTCGAGGCGATGGCGAAATCGCTCTACATGGGGCCGCGCGCCGCGGCGGAGCCGCCGATCGTGCTCGCCGCGCTGCGCCAGAACATGCTGAAGCTGAGCGCAGAGAAAGCTTCTGGCGCGCACCCGTACAACGTGACGCCGGAGCACACGCGGCGCGCGCGCCAAATCCTAGGCGCCGGCCCGACGCTCGCGCCGGAGCAGATGGTGCTGCGCGAAACGAACCCGGTGAAGGCGCGCGAAGTGGCGCGCAAGAACCTCGCGACTTACCTGCCGCTGCCGAATTATTATGAGAACTGGCGCTGGCTCGGCTTCGAGGACGCCGACTGGCAGAGCGGCGGCAGCGACCGGCTGATCGACGCGGTCGTATGTTGGGGCAGCGAGGACAAGATCCGGGCGCACGTGCAGGCGCACTTCGACGCGGGCGCAGACCACGTGTGCATCCAGCCCTTCCGGCCCGATGGCCAGCCGGGCCCCGATCTCGCGCTGTTGCGCGCGCTCGCGCCGGGCGGCGCGCGGGCAGCCAAGGCTGCGCGCGCGCCGAACGTGCCCAGCGTGGTAAGGAAGAAGCCGGCGGCGACGAAGAAGGCAGCGGCGGCGAAGCGGAAGCCCGCGGCGAAGAAGAAGCCGGCGGCCAAGGCCAAGAAGACGGCGAAGAAGGCGGCTAAGAAGAAGTAGCGGGCGCAGCCTCGCGGGTGCGGCCCGCAGACGCGAGTCCGAACCTCCAAAACTCCAACGTGTCGGGAGCGCGATGCCGCGAAGCTTCTGGGGCTGGGGCGTGGATGAGGAGCGGCCGACGCCCGAACAGGGTGCCGCGATGGCGCGCACGCTGGAGGCGCGCCTCGGGCGCGCGCTCGATGCGCCGCGCCCATTCCCGCGCGCCGAGGCAGTGCGCCTGCGCGCGCCGCGCGTCGCTGCGCCGAGCGCACTGCGCTCGATCCTGAACGACGCGCCGCTCGAGCGCGCGGGCCATCACTATGGCAAGTCGTTCCGCGACATCGTGCGCGGCTTCAACGGCGAGTTTCCCGAGCCGCCGGATTTCGTCGCGTTCCCGGAGAGCGAGGCCGACGTGGTCGCGGTGCTCGATTGGTGCGCGAGCACCGGCAGCGCGGTGATCCCTTACGGCGGCGGTTCGTCCGTCGTCGGCGGCGTCGAGACGAACTTGCCTGGGCATCCCGCGGTCGTGTCGCTCGATCTCACCAAGCTCGGGCGCGTGCTCGAAATCGACCGCGCGTCGCGTGCTGCGCGCATCCAAGCCGGCGCGCTCGGGCCCGCACTCGAAGCGCAGCTGCGCCCGCACAAGTTGACGCTCCGCCACTACCCGCAGTCGTTCGAGTTCTCGACGCTCGGCGGCTGGATCGCGACGCGCTCGGGCGGTCATTACGCCACGCTCTACACGCACATCGACGATTTCGTGGAATCGCTGCGCGTGGTGACGCCGAGCGGCGTGCTCGAATCGCGCCGCCTGCCCGGCTCGGGCGCGGGCCCGAGCCCAGATCGCCTCTTCATCGGCTCCGAAGGCATGCTCGGAGTGATTACGGAGGCGTGGATGCGCCTCCAGGATCGCCCGACCTTTCGGGCCGGCGCCTCCGTGCTGTTCCGCGGCGAGCAGGGATTCATGCGCGGCGCGGAAGCCGTGCGCGCGATCTCTCAGGCCGGCTTGTATCCCGCGAACTGCCGCCTACTCGACGCCGCCGAGGCGCAGGGCTCCGGCGCGGGCGACGGAACGCACGCCGTGCTCGTGCTCGGCTTCGAATCCGCGGACCACGCGCTCGAGCCGTGGATCGCGCGCGCGCTCGCGCTGTGCCGCGCGGCGGGCGGCGATGTGCCCGAGCACGCGGGCCAGACGCGGGAGACGAGCGGCGACAGTGGCGGCGGAGATCGGGAGGGCGCCGCGGGCGCGTGGCGCAATGCGTTCTTGCGCGGCCCGTACGTGCGCGACGCGCTGGCGCCGTATGCCGTCGTGATGGAGACGTTCGAGACCGCGATCACCTGGGATCGCTTCGCCGACTTTCACGTGCGCGTAATGACTGCGACGCGCGACGCGGTGAAACGCGTGTGCGGCGTAGGCAGCGTCTCGTGCCGCTTCACGCACGCTTACCCCGACGGGCCCGCGCCTTACTATTCGATCAGCGCGCCGTCGCGACATGGCAGCCAGCTCGCGCAATGGGCAGAGATCAAGGCCGCGGCGAGCGAGGCGCTGATCTCCGCCGGCGGCACCATCACGCATCACCACGCGGTGGGGCGAGACCATCGCCCGTGGTACGACCGCCAGCGCCCGGAGCTGTTCGCGACCGCGCTGCGCGCTGCGAAGAAGGCGCTCGACCCGCGCGGCGTGCTGAACCCGGGCGTGCTGATCGATCCGTGAGCGCGCTGGAGCGCGCACAGCACACGGAGCCCGGGGAAAGACGCCGGCCAGGTTGCCCCAGCCGGCGTGACGCTGCGACGTAGGGTGCCTCTCCGCCACAACGCCCGTCTCGGTGAGGAGACGCGCGCGCATTGAAGCGTTCCGCGATCTGAGCCGCGTCCCCCAAATCGGGGGGCCGAGAACGGACCATGTGCCGGCTCTGACTCGCTGCGGCCGGGAAGCGGTGCCCGTATGTTCCGCCGCCATGGCGCACATCAACGAGCACTATCGAAAACTGCAGGCCGGCTACCTCTTCCCCGAGATCGGGCGCCGGGTGCGCGCATTCCATGCCGCAAACCCCGACGCGAAGATCATTCGGCTCGGGATCGGCGACGTGACCGAGCCGCTCGTGCCGGCGGTGACGGATGCGATGCACAAGGCCGTCACCGAGATGGGTACGCGCGCGGGCTTCCGCGGCTACGGCCCCGAGAACGGCTACGACTTCCTGCTGGCTGCGATCCGCACGCAGGATTACGCCGCACGCGGGCTCGAGATCGCCGACGACGAGATCTTCGTCTCCGATGGCAGCAAGCAAGACAGCGCGAACATCCAAGAAATTTTTGGCGCGAGCTGCCGCATCGCCGTCACGGATCCCGTTTACCCGGTCTACGTGGACAGCAACGTGATGGCGGGCCGCACGGGTGCCATCGATGCGAGCGGGCGCTTCGCGGGCATCACGTACTTGCCGTGCACGGAGGCCAACGGCTTCGCGGCCGAGCCGCCGAGCGAGCGCGTCGACTTCGTCTACCTGTGCTCGCCCAACAACCCCACCGGCGCCGTGATGAGCCGCGCGCTGCTCGAGCGCTGGGTGCACTGGGCGCAGGCGAGCGATGCGGTGCTGATCTTCGACGCCGCCTACGACGCCTACATCCAAGACGCGACGCTGCCGCGCTCGATCTACGAGATCCCCGGCGCGCGCAGCGTCGCGCTCGAGATGCGCAGCTTCAGCAAGCGCGCGGGCTTCACCGGCGTGCGCTGCGCGTACACCGTGATTCCGCGCGAGCTCACCGGCACGACGGCTAGCGGTGAGCGCGTCTCGTTCCATGCACTTTGGGCGCGCCGCCACGCGACGAAATTCAACAGCGTGCCGTACATCATTCAGCGTGCGGCCGAAGCGGTCTACACGCCTGACGGCAAGAAGCAGACGGGCGAGCAGGTCGCGTTCTATCTCGAGAACGCGCGGGTGCTGCGGGAGGGCCTCGGCGCCGCGGGCTTCACAGTGTTCGGCGGTGTGCACGCGCCGTATCTGTGGATGCGCACGCCGGACTCGTTGACCTCGTGGGAGCTCTTCGATCGCTTGCTCTCGGAATCGCACGTCGTCGGCACACCGGGCTCCGGCTTCGGCCCGAACGGCGAGGGCTACTTTCGGCTCTCGGCGTTCAACTCGCGCGACAACGTGAACGAGGCACTCGCCCGCATCCGCAAGGCGTTCGGCCGATGATCGACTTGAAACGCCAGGGCGAAATCTTCGTGTTGCGCATGCACGACGGCGAGAACCGATTCCGCGACGACAGCGTCGCTGCGTGGAACGCGGCGCTCGACGAGATCGAAAGAGCGGACGGACCGAAGGCGCTCGTCACCACCGGCACGGGCAAGTTCTACTCGAACGGGCTCGACCTCGAGTGGGCGTTCCGCGAGCGCAAAGATTCGTTCCCGGAGTACATCTCAGCGGTGCTCGCGGTGCTCGGGCGCGTGCTCACGATGCCGTGCGTCACCGTCTGCGCGTGCAACGGCCACGCCTTCGGCGCCGGCGCGCAGCTGCTCGCCGCGCACGACTATCGCCTGATGCGCGCGGATCGCGGCTTCTTCTGCATGCCCGAAGTGGACATGCATGCGCGCCTGCATCCGGGCATGACCGCGCTGCTCGCAGCGCGCCTGCCCGGCCAAACCGTGCACGAGCTGCTCGCGACCGGCAGGCGTTACGGCGGCGCCGACGCGCAGGCCGCGGGCATCGTGGAGGAAGCGCTCGGCGAAGCGGAGCTGCTGCCGCGCGCACTCGCGATCGCAGCGCCGCTCGCGGCCAAGGCGCACCCGGTGATGTCGCAGCTGAAGGCGGACCTCTACCCGCACGTGCTCGCGGCGCTCGAGCAGCGCACGCCACTCGCGTGACGGAGCGGCGCGACCCGCACGCGGGCAAAGTCGCCCTAATCACCGGCGGCGCGAGCGGGATCGGCGCCGCCACCGCGCGCGTGATGGCGCGCGAGGGCGCGGCGATCGCGGTCGCCGACTTCGATGCGAAGCGCGCGGACGGCGTCGCGACCGCGCTGCGCGAGAGCGGCGCGCGCGCCATCGCGATCGCGGTAGACGTCGCGCAGCCCGCGCAGGTGGAGGCGATGCTGCAGCGCACCCTCACCGAGTTCGGGCGCCTCGACGCGCTCGTGAACAGCGCGGGCATCTCGCCGCCGATGATCGCGACCCACGACTATCCGCTCGCCGAGTGGGATCGCTGCCTCGCGGTCAACTTATCAGGCACGTTTTACGCGATCCGCTACGCCGTGCCCGCACTGCTCGCAGCCGGCGGCGGCGCGATCGTGAACGTGTCGTCGATGATGGGCCAGATCGCGCACGCCGGGATTCCGGCTTACGTCGCGACCAAGCACGCCGTCATCGGCCTCAGCAAGGTGGTCGCGCTCGACTACGCGAAGCAAGGCATCCGCTGCAACGCGGTCTGCCCGGGCAACACCGACACGGCGATGACGCGCGGCGCGATGGCGCCGGACGTGTTCGAGGCCGTCGGCCATGCCGCGCCGATCGGGCGTTACGGCACGGCCGACGAGATCGCCGAGCTGATTGCATTCCTGTGCTCGCCGCGCGCGAGCTTCATCACCGGCGCGACGATCGTGGCCGACGGAGGCTTCGTGATTCAATGAGCGAGATCCAGCGAATCGGCGTGATCGGCGCGGGCGTGATGGGCGCCGGCATCGCCCAGAGCTGCGCGGTGGGTGGCTATCAGGTCGTCTGCACCGACGTCACCTCCGATGCACTCGAGCGCGGCAAGCAGGACGCCGCGAGCGGTCGCTTCGGGATCGGCGGCGCCGTCGCGATCGGGAAGCTCTCCGCGACCGACGCGGACACGGCGCGCGCGCGCATCACCTGGACGACGGAATTCGCCGCCGCCGCCGCATGCGATCTCGTGATCGAGTGCGTGCCGGAGCGCCTCGAGCTGAAGATGCGTGTGTTCCGCGACCTCGACCGCGAGGCGCAGCCGGGCGCGATCCTCGCCAGCAACACCTCGGGCTTCCCGCTCGCCGCGATCGCGGGCGCCACCTCGCGCCCGGAGCGCACGATCGTCTGGCACTGGGCATCGCCGGCGTACGTGATGAAGTTCGCAGAAATCGTGACCAACGAGCAGACCGACGCCGCCGTCAGCGCCGCCGTGGTCGCAATCGCGCAACGCTGCGGGAAGAACCCGATCGTGGTGAAGGACCAGCCGCTCGCCTGGGGCTTCGTCGCGAATCGCGTTTACGGCGCAATGCTGCGAGAGGCCGCGCGCGTCGTCGACGAGGGCGTCGCGAGTCACGAGCAGGTGAACCAGCTGATGGTCGACTGCTTCCGCTGGCCCGTCGGCCCGTTCGCAATGGTGAAGGGCGCGACCAGCGGCTGGAAGAAATAACTGCGCACAACAAGGTGAAGCCCAGGGACGTTCCTCCTTGTTTGCGCCTCGAGGAGCGGGCTCGATCCGAACGGCCAGGAGTGGCCCCTGAGTCACAAACAAAGAGGAACGTCCCCGAATGGCGCTGAACGGCACCCACTTCGACTTCTCCGCTGCGCGCGTGCTCGTCACGGGCGGCTCGAACGGCATCGGCCTCGGCATCGCGCGCGCGTTCGCGGATGCGGGCGCGCAAGTGACGATCACCGGCACGAAGGCCGCCGCGAGTGATTACGGCCACGATCTCTCGCGCTTCGCCTACGTGCCGCTCGACGTGCGCGACAAAGCGGCGATTGCGCACGTGCCGGGCTCGCTCGGCGCGCTCGACGTGCTCGTCAACAATGCCGGCGCGAACTTCCCGTTCCAGCCGAGCGAGTGGGACCCGGACGTGTTCGAGGATTCCGTGCGTGTGAACTTGTTCAGCGCGTGGCGCATGTCGATCGCCTGCAAGCCGCTGCTGAGCGCGAGCACGCTCGCGGGTGGCGCTTCCATCATCAACCTCGCAAGCATGGCCTCGTTCCGCGCGGTGCCGATCGTGCCGGGCTACGGCTCCGCGAAGGCCGGCATCGTCGCGCTGACGCGCAACCTCGGGGTCCAGTGGGCGCGAGAGAACGTGCGCGTGAACGCCGTTGCGCCGGGCCTCACGGACTCGAACATGACGACGCCGATGAAGAGCTTCCCCGCGATCGAGGCCGCCGAGATGGCGAAGATCCCGATGGGGCGCCGCGGCGTACCCGAAGAGATCGCGCCCGCCGTATTGTTCCTCGCGAGCGCGCAGGCGAGTTACGTGACGGGCGCGACGCTCGCGGTCTGCGGCGGGTTTGCGGCGAGTTGAGGGTGGCCGCTTCGCACTGCGAAGGAGGGATCCCATGCGTCGAGCAGCGCTCGTGCTTCTGTGTTTCCTCCCGGCAGTGGTGCACGCGAATCAGGCAGCACACACCAACGCTGATGGTGAGCGGATCGAGGTTCACGCCGAGAGCGGCGGCACTCTAATACCTGACTCTGCCCTTCGGAGATCGCAGGGAATGCCGGATCGAAGGCAAGCGCGAGCGGCTAGGGACGAACTCGTCGTCCACATCGAGCGAGCTGGACGTATTACCCGTGTGGGCCGGTTGAATGATGAGTCCCCGGAGGCTCGGCAAATTGCTGAGTCCTAGCGATAAAGCTCCCCCAACGGATGCAGCGCGAACGTCGCGATCGCGGCGAGCGCATCGTCGGCACTCCAGCTCGCAGCGCGCGGCGCGCTCTGCGTGACGGCGATCGGCGCGAACAGGCCGAGCTGCCCTTTCGCGACGTAGAAGATCTGTCCGTTCACGTGGCCGGCCTCGTCTGCGCACAGCGCCGCAATCGCCGGCGCGATCTCTTCGGGCGGCTGCAGTGCCGCGCGCAGTCCGGCAGCGCGCTCTGCGGCAGCTCCGCCTTGCGCTGCAAACGCTTCGATCGCGCTCGCCACCATGCGCGTGTCGGTGGCGGCGGGGTTCACCGCGTTCACCGTAATGCCCGTACCCGCGAGATCGCGCGCCGCGACGTTCGTGAAGCCGAACACACCGCCCTTCCCCGCCGCGTAGGCCGCGGTCCCTGGCAAGCCGATCAAGCCCGCGCGCGAGACGAGGTTCACGATGCGCCCGCGGTGTTGCGCGAGCATGCGCGGTAGGAACGCATGGGTGCACAGAAACGTGCCGAGCACGTGCGAAGCCGCGACGCGCTCGAAGTGATCGGCGTCGAGTTGTTGCAGCGGGACGGAGGACGAGAGGCCGGCGTTGTTCACGAGGATGTCGCTGCCGCCGAGCGACTCGGCCGCGGCGGCGATGCGCAGGACGCCGGCACGCTCCGTGACGGATGCGGCGCAGACGAGCGTGCGCCCACCCGCTGCTGCGATCGCGCTCGCGACCTCGCGCGCGGCGAGCTCGTCGAGATCGTTCACCACCACCGCCGCGCCG
Source organism: Deltaproteobacteria bacterium (assembly GCA_031396315.1). Lineage (GTDB taxonomy): Bacteria > Myxococcota_A > UBA9160 > UBA9160 > UBA6930 > VGRF01. The sequence goes on along the minus strand of JANNKN010000650.1, from coordinate 5,442 downwards.
AGCCGCGCGAGTTCGCGCGCGGTCGCGGCGCCGATGCCGCGCCCTGCGCCGGTGACGATCGCTACGCGTCCATCGAGTCGCATCGCATTCTCCCTCGCGGCCACGCTACCTAGGGCTCGCGCCGCAGCGCGAGTCGCGCTTGCATCCTGCAACCCGCACGGAGGAACCATGCCGAAATCCCTTCAAGAGCTCTCCGACCGACTCGACATCCAGGATTTGCAGGCCGCCTACAGCCACGCGATCGACACGCGTAATTTCGACGCGCTGGATCGCGTCTTCACCCCCGACGCGTTCATCGATTACACCGCATTCGGCGGCAGCGCGGGCGGCCTCGCGGAGACGAAGGCGTTCCTCGCGAAGGCGCTCGCGATGTTCGGCGGCTTTCAGCACATGGTGGCGACCAGCCAGGTGCAGCTCTCAGGGAACCGCGCCACGGCGAAGACGATCTGCTGGAACCCGATGGTCGTAAAGCGACCCGGCGGCGAGGAGCACATCTTCTTCTGCGGGCTCTGGTACCACGACGCGTACCTGCGCACACTCGATGGCTGGCGCATGACGAGCCGCGTCGAGGAAAAGTGCTTCACCCATAACATGCCGCCGGAGTTCTTGAATCCCGATGCGGCGATGAAGAAGCGCGGCGCTGCGCCGAAGCCGACGTCGAAGAAGCCGGCAGCGAAAGTGCGGGCGAAGCCGATCGCGAAGAAGGCACCGTCACGCGCGACTCGGAAGCCCACACGGAAGGGCCGCAAGAAGTGAGCGTTGCGCAGCACGCGGACGACGAGTTCCACGCGCCCACGTCCGCGGATCCGTTCTGGACGGAGACGTGTTGGTTCACGTTCACAGTGCCGGAGCGCCGGCTCTCCGGGCAGCTCTATCCGTTCTTCCGGCGCAACCAGAACGTTGCGGCGGGCGGCGCCTACTTTTGGGACGAACGCGGCGACCAGCTTTGGAATTGTGCCTACGCAAAGAATTTCTGGCACCTGCCGCTCGCGCCCGACGCGAGACTCTCGGATCTCGCGCTGCCGAACGGCATCCGCGTGCGCTGTCTCGCGCCGCTCGCACGGTACGCGATCGGCTACGACGACCCGGATGGCGGCGACGAGATTCACGTCGATCTCACCTTCACTGCCGTTGCGAAGCCCCATTATTTGGGCCACGGCCATCTCGATCAGCCCGGTCGGTATCAGGGGACGCTAGTGCTGCGCGGCGAGACGATCCGCGTCGACTCCTTCGGCTTCCGCGACCGCTCTTGGGGCGTGCGCTCGCAGTTCGGGCCCGGGCTCACGGGCACGCCCGCCAAACGCGGCGGCTACAGCTACGCGACCGCCAGCGAGCGCGACGCGTTCCACACCATCACGATGGACTTCGGACAGGGCTGCAACTCCATCCACGGCTACTTGTTACGGGACGGCGTGTGGTCGAAGCTCGCGTCGGGGCGGCGCGAAGTGCTGGAGCGCGATTCCGCGACGGGCTATCCGCTGCGCGTCGAGATCGCTGGCACCGATGAGCTCGGCCGAACGCTGCGCGCCGAAGGCCGCTGCCTCAACAAGCTCGGGCTGCACCTCAACCCGAACCTGTTCACGGTGAACTGCCTCACCGAGTGGCGCTTCGCTGGCATCACGGCGTTCGGCGAAGATCACGACAACTGGAGCGCACCCGCCGCGCGCGCGTTCTTTCGCAAGCAGCTCGGCCACGACGCGCCCTGATCAGCGCGCGACGTGCTGCGCGTAGCTCCAGCCGTTTCCGTCGGAATCGCTGAAGCGGAAGCTGCGCTCGCCCCACGGAAAATCGCGCAGCTCGCCGACGGCGAGGCCGCGCGCCTGGAGCTGCGCGTGCTCGGCGTCGACGTCGTCGACGCGCACGGTCACGTAGGTGCCACCCGATCCGTGCGGCGCGCCACCCAGCTGCGCGATGAAGTAGCCGTTTCCGAACCAGAATCCGCCCACGTCCGGAGTGTCCGTCTCGAGCCGCCAGCCGAGCGTCTCGCCGTAGAACTTCTTCGCGCGCGCTACGTCCGAGACCGAGGCATAGACGTAGAAGATTCCTTGGATCGCCACGAGCGTCCTCCCCTAATGGATTGCAGGCGCGACCCGCCCGCGCACTTCGCCGAAACCGATGCGCTCGCCGTGAACGCCCGGTGCGCTCGCGCTGATCGCGAGCTCGTCGCCGTCGCGCAGAAACGTGCGCGAGCTGCCGTCCGGCAGCAGAAGTGGCTCGCTGCCGCCCCACGAGAGCTCGATCAGCGAGCCGCGTTCCCGCTTCTCAGGGCCGCTCACAGTTCCCGAGGCGAACAGATCGCCCGTTCTCACAGCCGCACCGTTCGATGTCATGTGCGCCAGCATCTGCGCCGCGCTCCAATACATCGCCGCGAACGGGGGCCGCGCGATCAGATGCCCGTTCAGCCGCACCTCGAGTGCGAGGTCGAGCCCGGACGGCTCGCGCTCGTCCTGGAGATACGGCAGCAGCGCTTGCGTGCGCGCCGGCGCTGCGACCCGCGCGGCCTCGAGCGCTTCGAACGGTACGATCCACGGCGAGATCGAAGTCGCGAACGACTTGCCGAGGAACGGCCCGAGCGGCACGTACTCGAAGGCCTGGATGTCGCGCGCCGACCAGTCGTTCACGAGGCAGATTCCGAAGACGTGCTCGCGAAATTGCCCCACGGAGACCGGCACACCGAGCGCGCTCGGCACGCCGACGACGAAGCCCACCTCGGCCTCGAAGTCGAGCCGCTCGCTCGGGCCAAAGCTCGGCGTCGGGGCATCGGGCGGCTTGCGTTGTCCGCAGGGCCGCACGATTTCCGTGCCCGAGATGACGACCGTGCCCGCGCGGCCGTGATAGCCGACGGGCAGATGCTTCCAGTTCGGCAGCAGCGGCTCCTGCCCGGGGCGCAGGATGCGGCCGAGATTCGCGGCGTGATGTTCGCTGGCATAGAAGTCGACGTAGTCGGCCACGCGAAACGGCAGGTGCATGCGCGCGTCGCTCTGCGCGGCGAGATGCGGCTCCACGGCGGCGCGATGGCGCGCATCCCCTAACTGATCGCTGAGCCACGAGCGCACCTCGCTCCAAGCAGAGCGGCCGAGCGCGAGAAACGCATTGAGATCGGGCTCCAGCAGCGCGCTGGCGTGCGGCGTGCGCTCGCGGCTCGCGAGTGCGCCCACGTCGAGAATTTGCGCGCCGATCGCGACGCCGATGCGCGGCCGTGCGCCGCCGCTGAGCGAGAACACGCCGAACGGCAGATTCGCGAGTGGAAACGGTGTGCGCGGCGGAAGCGACAGCCAGCTCTCCCGCGCTTCGCTCATCGCGAGCCGCTCGGCCCGCGCCCGCTCCACGTCCACGCGTACGCGGAGTCTTCGCAGGCGCGCGCGCCTTCGCCGAGCGCCAGCGGCGCGAAGGTATCGAGCATCACGGCGAGCTCGTCGGCGCGCTCCTTCCCGATGCTCGCTTCATAAGCCCCCGGCTGCGGGCCGTGCGTGTGACCGCTTGGATGCAGCGAGACCGAACCGGCCGCGATGCCCGAGCCGCGCCGCGCACCGTAATCACCGGCGACGTAGAACAGCAGCTCATCGCTGTCGACGTTCGCGTGGTAGTACGGCGCGGGGATCGCGAGCGGGTGATAGTCGAGCTTGCGCGGCACGAAGTTGCAGACGACGAACCCGCGACCCTCGAATACTTGATGAACGGGCGGCGGTTGGTGCACGCGGCCGGTGATCGGCTCGAAGTCATGAACGTTGAATGCGAACGGATAGTTGCAGCCGTCCCAGCCGACCACGTCGAACGGATGCTCGGCGAACGTGAGGATTGTCCCCAACAACTCCCCCTTCGCGCCGCGGTGCTTCACGTAGACGGGGACATCGCGACCGCTGGCGAGCAGCGGCTCGCTCGGCGCGCGCAGATCGCGCTCGCAATACGGCGCGTGCTCGAGCAGCTGGCCCGCCGCGCTCAAGTAACGGCGCGGCGGCCCGATGTGGCTCTCGGCCTCGATCGCGAGCGCGCGCAGCGGCACACCCTCGCCCGGCAGCCAGCGGTGCAGCGTGCCACGCGGCAGGACGACGTAATCCCCCGGCCCGGCGGAGAGCGCACCGAAGCTCGTCTCGACCACGGCCTCGCCCGCCTCGATGAACACGCACTCGTCGCCGCAGGCATTGCGGTAGAGCGGAGACGGCGCACTCGCGACGACGTAGGCAACGCGAACGTCGCGGTTGCCGAGGATCGTGCGGCGGCCGGTGACGGCGTCGGTGCCGCCCCAGAGCGGCGGCGGGAACAGCTCCGGCAAACGGAAGTGGCGCGGGCGCAGCGGATGATTCGACGCGAGCGCGGGGTCGCGCAGCGCACACGCGCTCGAATCCACGATCGCCGACGGCAGCGCGCGGTGATAGAGCAGCGCCGAATCCGAAGAGAAGCCCTCTTCGCCCACGAGCTCCTCGACCAGCAGCGCGCCGGTCGCGCTGCGGAATTGCGTGTGCCGCTTGCGCGAGATCTCGCCGACAGCGCGGTAGTACGACATGCGCGCATCTTACTCGCGCGCCGATCGATCGGAGGCTCCGAATCAGGCCCCGACCGTCCCGCCGAATCGCGCAGTTGAGTGCCGCCGCGCGCGGCCGCAGGGTTGGAGTAGGCTCGCGCGCCCGCCGAGCGCGGGAGCGAGGCCCGCATGTCCGATCCGCTCTGGCGCAGCCGCCCCGACGCTTTCGCGATGCAGCCCGCGACGAACGTCCGGCAGAAGCGCGTCAACGATTTCGTGTATCTGAGCGAGGGCTACTCGAATTCGTTCCTGGTGGTGACGCCCGCGGGCCGTGTGGTGATCAACACCGGCATGGGCTTCGAGGCGCCGCTCCACAAGGCTTATTACGACGGCATCGACTCGGGTCCGATCCGTTACATCGTGCTCACGCAAGGGCACGTCGACCACGTCGGCGGCGTCGACTGCTTCAAGCAGCCCGGCACGCTCGTGGTCGCGCAGGCGAACAATGCGGAGCATCAGGCCTACGACGCGCGCCTCGCGTCGTTCCGGCAGCGGCGCTCGTCGTTCGCGTTCGCACAGGCCTTCAAGCTCGCGCGCGGCGCGGGCGCGGCGCCGCCTCCACCGCAGTCGCAGCCGAAACCCGACGTGCTGTTCCACGAGCGCTTTCACTTCGAGCTCGGTGGCGTCGCCTTCGAGCTGGTCGCGTGCAACGGCGCCGAGACGCGCGACTCGCTCGTCGCCTGGCTGCCGCAGCACAAGCTGTTGTTCGCGGGCAACGTGTTCGGCGCGCTGTTCGGGCATTTCCCGAACCTGGTCACGATCCGCGGCGACCGCCATCGCGACGCGCTCCGCTACGTCGAGACCCTGGATCGGCTGATCGCGCTCGAGGCCGAGACGCTGTTGGTCGGCCACTTCGATCCGGTCGTCGGACGCGCGACGATCCGCCGCGAGCTCGAGCGCATGAAGGGCGCCGTGCTGCA
>JANNKN010000645.1:0-2401 GCA_031396315.1 Deltaproteobacteria bacterium | reverse complement strand
GCCGCATCGCGAGCCCGCCGCTCGCGCAAGTCTTCGGCGTGTTCATGAACGCGATCTTTCTCGATCACCTCGATGCCGACGTCGATCACCTGCGCCGCATGAACGGCCTGGTGGCCAAGCACGGCGGCGGCGCGTTCGCTTCCCACGAGGAGGGCATCCGCCACGTCGAGCCGCTGGTGTTAGGGCCCTCGGAAGATCTCGCGCTGATCGCGAAGCGCTTCGAGCACCGCATGCCGCGCGTGCTGCGCTACGTGCTGGCGGGCCTCGGCACGCCCGACGCGCAGAGCGCAGATCTCAGCAGCTACCTGCTGTTCGACACCGCCTACACCGAGACGCTCGTCGATCTCGGGCGCCGCGACGCGGAGGCGCGCATCGACGAGATCGAGGCGTTCCTGCACGCGGCGGGAGCGCTCGAGGAGCGCCCGAAGCGAATGCGGCGCCGCGCACGCGTAGTGCCGCTCGCCGCGGCGCGTCAATAACAAGCGAGGAGGATCGCGGATGGTGCACGAGCTCGACTTCACGGACGTCCACGGCTTGGTCGGCGCCTACGAAGTGGTCGCCCAGGCCGGCTGCGTGCAGAGCTGCGAGATCGATCTCGACACGCTGCGCCTCACCTTCACCACGCGCTTTCCGCTCGTGGAAGCGATTCGCGACGCACTCAACGGCGCGCAGGGCCTAATCGGTGCGCGCGCTTGGCCGGCACCGGCGCCGCTGTTCCAGTTCGCGGAGGCCGCCGCCGCGGCCGCCATCAGCGCTCAGAGCGCGATCGATTCCTCGACGAGCATGACGGGGATGCCGTCCTCGACGGGGTAGAGCAGGCGGCCGTCCTCGCGCACGAGGCCTTCGGCGAGCTCTTTCTCGACGCGCGCGCCCGAGCGGTTGTAGGCGTTGCCCGCGCGGATCGATTGGTTGAGGTCGGCGAGCTGCGCCGGCGTCGCGGGCGCGACGGCCTGCTTCGACTCGGGGCAAATCAGGATCGCGACTAAGTCGGCGGCGACGGGCATGGCGTTCCTCTCGGGTAGGCGGAAAGCGATAGCGTGCTCGCGGGGTCGGGGCAGGAGCTGGCGCGCAGTCGCTCGGGAGGAGCAGGTGGCGGGACGCAAGCTGGGGGAGGCGAGGGAGTCGCAGCGGATCCCACCCGCCGGCGTGTGGCGACTGGTGGCCGCACTCCTGTGCGCGTCATGTGGCCCCGCGGTGAACCTTGATCCCCTCGTCCACTCGGTCGCCGGTGTGTCGTGTAGCGACACGCGCCTCGAGTTCCTCGAGCACGAGCTGGCGGACGACCCCAAGCAGCCGAGCTACGCATACTTCTCGATCGTTGACGTCGCGACGCAGACGCGGACCCGCGAGCCGATCGGGCGCGGCTCGGTGATGGAACCCGTGGCCCACTTCGGGGCCACGATCGTCGCCGCCTTGTACGAGTACTCGATAGAGGAAGGTGGCCAGCGCGATCGCCACACGCTGGTCAGGACGCGCGATCGCGGCCTTACCTGGCAATCGCTGGATTCGGCCCCAAGCGACGTCGTCGGCGTCGCGTTCGCCGACGAATCCCACGGCTGGAGCTGGAGCGACCGGGCGCTCTGGCTGACCCAGGACGGGGGCGAGAGCTGGAAGCCGCTGGAGATTCCGAAGGGAAGGTTTCCACGCAGCGGTGCTCTCCCGATCGTCGTCGGAACGGACCTTTGGGCAGCGCTCAGCCACGGTGTCGGCCACCGGGGAGGAGACAACGCGCTGCTTCGCATCCGTCGGAATGGCGAGGTCCGAGTCGTGCGAGCGAACGATCCATTCTCCCTCGCCGTGCTGGTGCACGACGGGGGGAGCCTCTGGGGTCTGACCGACATCCCGGAAGGCCAGGGCGTCAGCCTGCTGTACCGGATCGACGCGAACGACCGCGGAACGATCTCGCAGGTTTCGACTCTTCCGCACGGGCGACCGCACTACCTCTCGGTCCGCGGCGATCGCGTCGTGGCTGCGGCCTCCGGTCCCTGGGTCGAAGGCGGCCGCACCACCCTGTTTCGGAGCGCGGACGGCGGCAAGACCTGGGCGCAGCGGACACAGTGGGGACACGAGAAGGCGTTCTGCGAGACGCCCGAAGGCAAGCTCTGGCGCATCACTCTGCGCGGAGTGGATGCGATCGACTGAGGCGCGAGCTCCTCCTTCACGAAGTTGCGCGCCACATCGAGATGGATCGCCGCGTCAACTTCGCTCGCGCGAAGCCCTGCCGCCGGTAACGCTGGCACGACGCGCGAGCGGAGGGCGAACGGATGAGCGGCGACGTCTACACGCACGGGCATCATGAATCCGTGCTCCGCAGCCACACCTCGCGCACGGTTGCGAACTCCGCCGCGTACCTCGTTCACTTGTTACGGCCGGGGCTCGCGCTGCTCGACGTCGGCTGCGG
>JANNKN010000640.1:0-2373 GCA_031396315.1 Deltaproteobacteria bacterium | reverse complement strand
CATACGGATCGCGCCGCGTCGCCGGATCGAGCGGATTGAACGCAAACATGGCAACTCCTCAAAGCGCGCCAAAGATCTGTGTAGCCCGCGCCTCGAAGAATGCCCGCCCGAGCACCCCGCCTCGCCGCGCCGAGACAAAGCCAGAACAACCTCGATGACGAGCTCTCCTCCTTGCGCGAAGCAAGCTCCGCAAGCGAAGCGCGCAGCGAAGGCGGAGTCCTCGACGCCGCAGCGAAGTAAAATGTAAGACGGATTCTTGCGCGCGCTGCCCCGAACCCACCCCCTACGGTGCATAAGAAGAGCGCGCAAGAACTCCCCAGCGCCCATTGCGCAGCACGATCACGTAGAGCGAGTCGTAGCTGGCGACGGGTACGCCGCCCGCGCGGTAGCGCGTGAAGCGCGCGGCCACGTGCACCTTCGCGGCACCGCTCTGCACGATGCGGCGGTCGGTCCAGGTGCTGTAAGCCCAGCCGCCCTTGCCGAGATCGAGCTCGCGCATGTATTCGCCCGCGCCGGCGAACGTGCGCACGCGATCGCCGGCGATGCGTACGTGCGGAAAGTGGAGCGTGGCAACGAACGCTGCCTCGTCGCGCGCGTTGTAGGCGGCGATGTAGTCGTCGAGCACGTGCAGCGCGGCGGCCTCGGGGCTGCCGTCGTACTGGGCGCTGGAGGGCAATGCGGCGACGCTGAGTGCGAGTGCGGCGACCCATCCGAGCCACCCGAAGCGCGCGCGTCGCGGCATCGCTCACCCCCTAATAAGTACGGCTCCCCAGTCTGTCGCTCATGGCGCGTAGCTCGAGCGCGCCTGCACGCCCCAATGGCCATCCTGCTTCGTCACGACGTACAGCGATTCGTAGCGGGCGAGAACGCTGCCGTCCTCGCGAAAACGTGTGAAGACGACGGCGACGTGCACCTTCGCGGGGCCCGCGTGAACGACGTGCCGCTCGCTCCACTCGCTGCGGCTCCAGCCCGTCTGCTCCGCGAAGCGCGCGAACTCGAAGTTGTTACGGAACGCCGCAGCGTCCGGAAACACGGCGACTCCCCCGCTCGCGATTCGCACGTGCGGGAAATTCAGCGTGCCGATCCACGCCTCGACGTCGCGTGCGTTGAACGCCGCCATGAACGCATCGAGCGTGCCGAGGGCCGCTTGCTCGGGGGATTCCTCGATCGCGGGCGCCGCGAGCTCGTCCGCGTGCGAAGGACCGAGCGGCGCGAGCAGAGCCGACGAAACGAGCAGCAGCGCGTGCACGGACCTCGCGACGAAGCGAGCTCCGTGCAGCGCCCTCACAGCCTCGCTCGCGGCGCGACGCGCGTCTTCGTCACCTCGTCCATCGGGAACTCGGCGCCGCCCTGCTTCGCCAGCTCGAAGAACTCCGGGCCGAACGGATTCTGTCCGCGGATCGGCATCGAGCCGCGGCGAATCGTCCAGTCCTTGGGAGCGAGCTCGCCCGCGCGCTCGAAGTGGCGCTCCGCGGCCTCGCTGCGCCCGGCTTGGTGCAGGTGCCAGGCGAGTGCGCGCTCGGCACGCGCCAGCTGCGAATCGGCGCTCGGCACTTGTTGGTACTTGCGAACTTCGTCCGCCGAGAGCGCACCTTTGCCTTCGCGCACCCAGGCGCGCACGAGGTCGAGGTAGGGGCCCGAGGCCTTGCCGTGGAATTGCGTGAAGGTGTCGGTGCCGAACTGATTGTCCTGCGGGCGCACGATCGCGCCGCGCTCGTCGATCCAGATCATGGTGGGCACGTTCACGATGTTGAACAGCTCCGCGACGTGATGCTCCGTATCGAGCAGGCTCGGATGCGTCGGCTTTGCCTTCTCGACGAACGGCCGCGGCTCATCGGCGTTGCGATCGAGTGCGACCGTGATCGGCACGAATCCCTGAGAACCGAGTTCCTCGTACAGCGCCTGCCACACGGGCAGGTCCTCGCGGCAGCCTCACCAGCTCAAGTAAGCGATCAGCAGCACTTTCTTGCCGCGATACGCGGAGAGCGTGTGCCTTCGCCCTGAGAAATCGGGCAGCGTGAAGTCCGGCGCCTCGAGCCCGCGCAGCGCGGCCACACGCTCGTCCGCAGCGGTGCCAATCGCGGCTGCGCGTTCGGCGATATCGAGCGCCAGCGGGCGGCCCGTAACACGCGCGAGCTCCACGAGATCGACCGCGTCGTTCGCGACGAGCGCCGCGCGATCGCGCACCGGGAAGCACGTCTCGCCGCGGCATAGGCCTTCGGGCTTCAGCTCGTAGCCGAGCGCGCTTCGGAGGGACGGAAACGACAGATTTTCTAGCGCTGCATTGTCGTAGATCTCGATGCTCTGGGCCTCGCGTAAGGCGCCGAGACGCAGCTCGCCGAGGGCCGTATTGCGGGCTACATTGAGGTTACC
>JANNKN010000626.1:0-1600 GCA_031396315.1 Deltaproteobacteria bacterium | reverse complement strand
AGCGGGTGAGCGGCGCGAGCCCCCGCCCCCCGCGTGCGGCGTTGCCGGCAACATCTACTCGCACCCCACCCCCTCGACCCGGAGCGCCCAACCCATCGCCCCCTCCATCAACAACTGCATCTCCGGCTCGTCGTACGACTTCGCCTGATGACCGAGCGCTGAATAGAAGGCGCGGCCGCGACCCACGCAGTGGTGCCACACCATCGGATGGTCTCCCCCCTTCATCGCGAGATCCCGATCCATCCACAACAACTTCTCACGCGGCGAGTACGTGCTCTCGTCCACCGACACCAGCACCAAGTAGCCCGCGAAATCGCGCACACTCCGATCGAACGAGTAGATCTCCTCCTCGTGCTGCCACTTCTCAGGGAGCTTCGCGCTCGCCGGATGGAGCGAATTCTCGGTGCGCCACACGGCTGTCTGGAACTGGGGCCCGAGCGTGTGCCCGATGAACTGCGCGCCGACGAGCTCATTCACGTACCACGGCCAGAAGTACTCGCGGTCGCCGCCTGCGCCGTGAATCCCCACCCAGCCGCCGCCCGCCTCGAGCCAGCGCTGGAACGATGCGCGCTGCGCCTCGCTGAGCACGTCGCCGCTCGTCTGATGCCAAACCGTGGCTTGGAACTTCGCGAGCTGCTCGTCATTGAAGACGGCGCCGTTCTCGGTATGGAACACCGACCAGCCGCGGCGCTTCGCGATTTCTTCGATCAGCGCGACGCCCGCTGGGATCGCCTCCTCGTGGCGGAACCCGTTCGTCTTCGTGAACACGAGCAGCGCAGGCGCCCTGAGATCCGCGGGTAGCGTGGGCGCGGCCGTGTCGTGTTCGTGGCTCGGAAAGAACGCGCGCAGGTCGCCACAGCTGAAGAGCGCGAGCGTGCACGCGGCGAGCAGCGCGACGGCCGCTAGCCGCGGTTCGTGAGTGGTCCTCTTCATTTGAACTCCCCAGTGCGCGCGCATGGGCGCGCGCTTCGAGTCGCGTTCGTTCAGCGCGTCTGCAAGTGAGCAATCAGGTCGCGCAGCTCGCGCGCCGTGAGCCCGAGCGCCGTCGGCGGCATCGCGCTCGCCGGCGGCGTGCGCGTCGCAACGTCGCGCAGCGCGATGCGGCGCGGCTCGCCCTCGCCCGGATCGACGACCAGCTCGCTCGCGCTTTCGCTGAGCTGCACACCATTCACCACGCTGCCGTCGCGAAGTGTTACGGCCACCGAGCCGAAGCCCGCGGCGATCTTCGCCTGCGGCAGCAGCACCGATTCGAGCAGGCCGCGCGCGTCGTGGCGCCGCGAGACGCCCGTCAGATCGGGGCCTGCGCCCGCGCCATGGCCCCCGCTGCCGTGGCAGCGCATGCACTCCGCGGCCTCGCCCTCGAACACGGCGGCGCCGCGAGTCGGATCGCCGCCTGCGAGCGCGAAGGCATTTCGGGCCATCAGGTCGCCCGCGGGCAGCGCGGCTTCGTAGGCGGCCAGCTTCGCGTTCAGCACCTCGCCTCCGCGTGCGCGCGCGGCCTCGAGCGCGTCGAGCTGCACGTCGCCCGCGAGCGTCCCCGCGGCGAGCGCAGCGAGCGCCCGCGCGAGCTCCGCCTCGGCGCGCGCGTCCTTCGCGTACG
>JANNKN010000212.1:0-5223 GCA_031396315.1 Deltaproteobacteria bacterium | reverse complement strand
CTGGAACCTGATCACGCGCACGATCGTCCCGATCGTCCATCAGGAAGCACAGTTTTCGGGCGACGAGAACGTCAACGGCCTCGGCGACATCCTACAGAGCTTCTTCCTTTCGCCGAAGGAGCCGGTGGCCGGCTGGATTCTCGCCGCGGGCCCGGTGCTCGGCTGGTCCACCGCCTCGGATGATCGGCTCGGCTCGGGGAAATGGACGCTGGGGCCGACGGTCCTCGCGCTGAAGCAGGACTCTGGCTGGACCTACGGACTGCTTGTGAACCACGTCTGGTCGTTTGCGGGCGACGACGACCGCGATGATGTGAGCGCGACATTCATGCAGCCCTTCGTCTCGTTCACGACCAAGAAGCTCACCACATTCAGCTTCAACACGGAGTCGCTCTACGACTGGGAGCACGAGGAGTGGATCGTGCCGCTCAATCTGAGCGTTTCCCAACTGCTGAAGATTGGGTCGCAGCCGCTGAGTGTCTCGTTCGGCCCACGTTTTTACGCCGACAAGCCCCCAGGCGGACCCGACTGGGGCCTGCGCTTCGCGGCGACGCTGATCTTCCCGAAGAAGTGAGCGACTGCCGATCTGAAGGCTGGATAAGGGCGCGAACATCAAGGCGCAGCACGATGAGATCTACAATCGGATCGGCTTCGTCGCTGACGCGCGTCGGTCCAGCTCCGAAACCCAGGCGAAGCGGGCCGCGGCCGCGGCGTCAGGGAGTTCGAATCAGATCGCTCCCTTAGCGCGCTCGCGCTTCCGCTCCCGCCGTAACAAGTTCTTGCTCACGCCCTCGCACACCACGTCGAGGTATTTCGCGGGGTCGAGCGCCGGGTCGAGCGGCACGCTCGTTTGGAAATCGAAGGTGGCGTGGGTGAAGTAGGTGAAGTCGCGGTTGGTCGAGCGTTGGCGCTCGGCGAGCTGGCGCACGGCGCGCACCTTGTTGGGCTCGCGCGCGAGCCGCGCGAGCAGCGCATCGCGCGCGGCGGGCAGTTCGTGATGCAGCGCGTGCGCGAGCGAGAAACGTGGGCCGTGCGCGCCCACGTAGCGGATGCCGACACCAGGGCCCCGCACGGGGTTCTGCTCGAAGTACGCGGTGATGCGCTCACGGCAGAGCTGGAGCGGGAGTGCGCCCGACAAGCCCGCGACCGCGTGCTGGATGCGCAGTTCGCCGCGCGGCGGCGGCGCGAACGCGGCCGCGACGATGCGGTGCGCGACGGCGTCGCACGGCACCACATCGAGGCGCGCGTTCAAGTCGCCCGCGACCACGCGCAGCCGCCCACTCCCGAGCAGCGCGACGAAGCCCGCGAAGGCAGCGGCGCTGTCGATCCAGCCCGCGCTCGGTACGCGCTCGCTCACTGAGACGATACTCGGCCGTAATAACGTCACCGGCAGCGTCTCGCCGCGCCGCGCGACCAAGTGCTCGGCGATGCACTTCGTGAGCGTGTACGTGTTCGGATGCCCGGTCTCCGCGAGCAGCCTGTCCTCCCACACGCGACCGGCGAGGATGTCGGCGTAGATCGAGGCGGCGTCGCGCGGCAGCGGCGCGAGGCTTTCCTCGACGTGGAGCACTTCGCCGCCGCGGACATGCGGATGCGCATGCACGTAGGCGGTCGAGACGTCCACGAACGACGCGAGCCGCCGGCACTCGCGCGCGACGTCGAGCGCCGCGAGCGCGCCGCTCGTGTTGACCGAGGTCGCCTCGGCGAGCGGCAGGTTGAACTCGACCGAGGCGGCGCAGTGGATCACGTGCGTCACTTCGGCCGCGATGCGCTCGCGCACGCCAGCCGCGAGTCCGAGGCCCGGCCGCGTGAGATCGCCCGCGATGGCTTCGACACGCTTCTCCCAGCCCGGCGCGTGGGCCGCGAAGCACGCCGATGCGACGACGTCCGCACGCAGCCGCGCATCGGCGTGCTCGGGATCGCTCGCGCGCACGAGTGCGAGCACGCGCCCGATCTGCAGCTCCTCGCGTCGCCGCATCAGCTCCTCGAGCACCACCTTGCCGACGAAGCCGGTGACGCCCGTGAGCAGGACCACGTGCTCGCTGCGCGCTCCGCTTGCGCCCTCGCCCTCGCTCATCCGTTCCCGCAGCCGAGCACGTTGTCGGGATCGAGCGCTTGCTTCATGCGCTCGCGCCAGGCGAGCGCGGCGGGCGTGAACACGCGCGGCAGGAACGAGCTGCGCAGCTTGCCGATGCCGTGATGGTGCGAGAGCGAGCCGCCGTTCTTCAGGATCTCGTCGCGCGCGGCGCGCTCGAGCTCGGCGAAGACCTCGCTCGGATGCTCGACGCCCTTGTAATAGAACGCGAAGTAGAAATAGAGACACGCGCCCGTCTCGTAGAGCTGCGTCACGCGCACCGAGATGAACGGCTTGCCCGGCAGCCTGCGCGCGGCGTGCTCCTCATGGATGCGCCGCTTCACGCCGCTCACGACGTCGAGCACCCGATTCCACGGCACCGTCGTCTCGAACGATTCCGCGACGACCCAGTGCTCCATGATGAAATCGCGGATGTAGGCGATCGCGAAGGTGAGCTCGTAGCCGCGCTGTCCGTTCTCGCCGCCGGCCTTCATGCCGCCGTGCTGTTTCGCAAGCGCGTAGACGCCGCGCTCCTGCACGGCGATCTCCGCCTCGGTGCCCTCGAAGAGCAGGGTGCACGCAACCATCTCGTTCGCGTCGAAGCCCTTCACGCCGAGTACGAAGGATTTCTCGAGCTTGCTCATCAACGCCGCCGTGCCGGTCTTCGGGGGCTTCACCGCTTGCCCGAACTGAAACTGGAGGTTGTCCATCAGGCGAATGCTCGCGGGCTTGCAGCCGGCACGTTCGACGTCGCGCATGAATGCGAAACCCTGCTCGAAGGCCTTGAACATCACCGAGCCGAAGCGTCGCACGGCGGGCTTCGGGAACACCTTGACGACGGCGCTCGTCACGATGCCGAGGCGGCCCTCGCTGCCGATCAACCAGCGCGCCGGGTCGCCGCCGACGCTTTCGCGCGCGGAGGGCGCCCGCGCGAGCTCACCGCCCTCGGGTGTGATGGCGGAGATCGAGAGTAACAACTCCTCGATGTTCCCATAACGATTCTTCTTCATGCCGCTGGCGTTGGTCGCCACCCAGCCGCCGAGCGTCGAGAGCTCCATCGAATCCGGCTCGTGGCCGGAGGTGAAACCGTGCCGCCCGAGCACTTCCTCGATCTCGCTGCCCGTCGCGCCGGCCTGAATGCAGGCGGTGCGGTTCTCGGCGTCGATCCAGAGCACGCGATTCATGCGCCGCATGTCGAGCGAGACGATCGTGCGCTTCTCCGCTTCGAGACAGCGCAGCGCGTCCGTCACGTTCGTGCCACCGCCGAACGGGATCACGCAGGCGCGGTGCGCGCGGGCGAGCTCGAGCACGACGCGCACTTCGTCTTCGCTCGTCGGCCACACCACGAGGTCGGGCACACGCGCGAAGCTGCCCCACTTCGCGCCCCACATGTCTTCCTGCGTGTGGCCGTGGCCGTGGCGCAGCCGCGGCTCCGCTTCGAACGAGATGCGCGCGGGATCCATCTTCTCGGCGAGGGCGCGCTCGAAGGCTTCGTTCGGAACGCGCTCCGGCATGCGCGTCGGATACTGCGGTGTGTTGCGATCGCGCGAGTCGAGCGGGCTGTCGAAGATCCCGACACCCCAGGGCAACAGCGAAGGGATCTTCTTGCCGCCGATCGCGTAGCGCGATCCGGCGAATACGACCTCGCCCGCTTCGTCGACGCGGAAACCGCTGTCTGCGAAGCCCCAACCATCGAGGCGTTCCTCTCCGCGCGGCTTCGGCGGCTCGGGGACGATGCGCTGAGTCGGGCTGGAATCGGCCATCGCGGACCTCGGTTGGGCGGCTCAGCTTCGCGCGTGAATGGGCTCGGCGTAAAGGGGGATTCGGCAGGGGAGCCCGCAGCTGGCCGTGGTAGCGTGATCTGTACGGAGGCAACCCATGCGCATCGGAATCATGACGGGCGCCGGCGGGCCGGGCGACACGATCGACGCCCTCGTCGCGCGCGGCCAGGAAGTGGAGCGGCGCGGCTTCCCGGCGCTCTGGATGGCGAACATTTTCTCGCTCGACGCGATCCTCACGCTCGCGATCGTCGGGCGCGAGACGAAACGAATCGAGCTCGGCACGGCGGTGGTGCCGACGTATCCGCGCCACCCGTTTGCGATGGCGCAGCAGGCGCTGACTGCACAGCAAGCGGCGCACGGCCGCTTGACGCTCGGCCTCGGGCTCTCACACCGCATCGTGATCGAGGACATGTTCGGCCTGTCCTACGACAAGCCCGCGCGCCACATGCGCGAATATCTCGAAGTGTTGCGCCCGCTGCTGCGCGGCGAGCCCGTGAAGTACTCGGGCCAGCTCTATCGCGTGGCCGGCGGGCTCGGCATCGAGACACCGCCGCCCGCGCTGCTGATCGCGGCGATGGGCGACAAGATGCTCGAAGTGACCGGTGAGCTCGCGGACGGCACGGTGCTCTGGATGACGGGTGCGAACACGGTGGCGAAGCACGTCGCGCCAAAGCTGAATGCGGCGGCCAGTGCGGCGGGGCGACGGAAGCCGCGCATCGCCGCGGGGATTCCGATCGCGCTGACGAACGACGTCGATGGCGCGCGCAAATGGGCCGCGACGAACCTCGTTGTGTACGGCCAGCTGCCGTCGTACCGCGCGATGCTCGACAAGGAGGGCCTCGCGGGCCCCGCGGATCTCGCGCTGGTCGGCGACGCGAAGGCGCTCGACGCCGGCCTCGCGCGATTGCGCGATGCGGGTGTTACGGACTTCATCGCGTCGATCATCCCGAGCGACGCCGGCGCCGATGCGCGCACGCTCGATTATTTGCAGAGCAAGCTGTGAGGCGAGGGGGAGCGACGGGCGCGAGCCGAGCCATGGTGAGATTCGCATTGGCCGCCGGCGCCGCACTCTTCGGCGCGGCAGCAGCGCTGGCCGCGGAGCCGTCAGGCGCGTTCAAGACCGTGCATTGCATCAAGTACGCGGGCCTCACCGGCAAGCTGAGCATGCTCGCGGTCGGTGCCAAGCCCGACGCCGAGATGGAGCATCCGATGGTGGTGTGCGTCGGGCGGCGCGACGGGCAGACCGTCGTGCTCGATGCGGGCTTCGTCGATCAGGCCTACGGCGCGAAGTGGGGCGTCACCGACTTCACCGATCTCGCGGGGGCGCTCGGCGAGATCGGCGTGAGGGCGGAAGACGTCGACCTCGTGACG
>JANNKN010000572.1:0-10822 GCA_031396315.1 Deltaproteobacteria bacterium | reverse complement strand
TGAGCCGCTCCTGCTCACTGTGCCGCTCGATCGGGGTGAGATCGCGAAAAAAAATTGCGCCGCCGCCCGACGCGACGGGCGTGTGGCTGCGATTTCGGCCGAGGCGGCGCGGCTGCTGGGCGTCTCGCCGCGGCTCGGGGAGCCGGCCGCGAGTGCGCTCGCGGCGCAGCCCGAGGTGCTGGCGCAGCTCGAGGCGGCGCGCTGCGGGCGGCCGGCGCCGCGGGCGGAGCTGACGCTGCGCGGGCCGGGCGGCGAGGCGCACACGATCGGGTACACGGCCGTGCCCGTCGCGTCGGGCGGCGCCGCAATTTTTTTTCGCGATCTCACCCCGATCGAGCGGCACAGTGAGCAGGAGCGGCTCACCGCGCGGCTCGCGGCGCTGGGGCAGATGGCGGCCGGGCTGGCGCACGAGATCCGCAATCCGCTCGCGTCGATCGAGCTGCTCGCGGGGCTCGTCGCGCGCGAGGCGGGCGCGCAAGCCTCGTTGAAGGAGCTCGCGGAGGAGATCTCACGCGAGGTGCAGGCGATCGAGGCGACCGTCGAGGGGTGCCTAGCGTGGGTGAAGCCCGAGCCTGCGCAGCGCACGCCGCTCGATCTCACCGCGCTGGTGGACGACGCACTCCGCCACGCCCTCGGCCGCGCGCCATTCCCTGGCGGGCTCGTGCGCGATCTCGATGCGCGCGCTGTGGGCGCCGGCGATTACGCGCTGCTGCGCGCTGCGCTCGAGAACTTGCTCGTGAACGCGGTGCAGGCGATGAGCGCGCATCCGCGCGCGGAGGGTCACGTATTGACCGTTCGCGCGGCGCCGCTGGTTGGCGGCGGCTTCTCGCTGAGCGTCGAGGACACCGGGCCCGGGGTCTCGCCGGCGCTGCGCGAACGCATCTTCTTCCCGTTCTTCACGACCCGCGCCAAGGGCTCGGGCATCGGGCTCGCGTGGGTACAGAAAGCAGTCGCGGCACATGGCGGCAGCGTGAGCGTCGCGGACTGCCCCGGCGGCGGCGCGCGCTTCACGCTGCACGTTCCGGCGGAGCCGCAGGCATGAGCCTCGCGGCGGCCTCAGTGCTCGTCGTCGAGGACAACGCCACGCTGCGGCGTGCGATCGTGCGCGTGCTGACGGGCCGCTGCCAGCGCGTCGAGGAAGCCGACGCCTGCGCAACCGCGCGCGAGCGCATCGCGAGTGCGGACGACGCCTACACCGTAGTGATTACGGACCTGCGCTTGCCCGATGGCAGTGGCCTCGAGGTGCTGCGCGCCGCGCGCGCGCGCGACGTGCGCAGTGCGGTCGTGCTGATGACCGCGCACGGGAGCGTCGAGGCCGCGGTCGAGGCCATGCGCGAGGGCGCGGTCGATTTCATGCTGAAGCCGTTCGAGCTCGCGGAGCTGGAAGCGCGCGCCGTTCGCGCGGCTTCCCACGCGCGCCTCGTCGGCGAGGTCGCCGAGCTGCGCGCCGAGCGCGGCGCGCGCCGTTCGCGCAGCGCGCTGATCGGGCGCCACCCCGCCTTCGCCGCCGCGCTCGCGCTCGCGGAGCGCGCCGCACCGACGCGCTCGACCGTGCTCATTACGGGCGAGACGGGCACCGGCAAGGAACTGGTCGCGGGCCTCGTGCACTCCGCCTCGCCGCGCGCCGAGGGCCCGTTCGTGAAGGTGAACTGCGCGGCGCTCCCGGAGACGCTACTCGAATCCGAGCTGTTCGGGCACGAGCGCGGCGCCTTCACGTCGGCCGACCGCCAGCGCATCGGCCGCTTCGAGCAGGCGAGCGGCGGCACGCTCTTCCTCGACGAGATCGGCGACCTCTCGCTCGCGACGCAGGCAAAGCTGTTACGGGTGCTGCAAGATCAGGAGTTCCAGCGCCTCGGCGGCACGCGTACGCTGCGCACCGACGCACGCGTCGTCGCCGCCACCAACAAGGAGCTGCTCGCTGCGATCTCGGCAGGCGAGTTCCGCGAGGATCTCTACTTCCGGCTGAACGTGATCACGATCGAGCTGCCCGCGCTGCGCGACCGCGGTGACGACCTCGAGCCCCTCGCGCAGCACTTTCTCGCCGAGTTCGCAGTCGAGCTGGGAAGGCCGCGTTCCGGCTTCAGCGCCGCAGCGCTCGCCCGCATCCGGGCGCACGCCTGGCCCGGCAATGTGCGCGAGCTCCGCAACGTGATCGAGCGCGCCGTCCTGATGGGCGACGGGCCCGGCATCGAGCTCGGCGATCTTTCGATCGCGACGGGCGTCGGCGCCGCCGGGCGAGGGGGATGGCGCCCACAGCTCCCTGCGAGCGGGCTCGGCCTGGGCGACATCGAGCTCGCCGTGGTGCTCGAGGCGCTGGAGCGCTGCGGCTGGGTTCAGAAGGAAGCTGCGGCCTGGCTGCACGTTTCGCGGCGCAAGCTCAACTACATGATTCAGCAGATGGGCATCACCCACGCAACCTGGCGGCGCAATCGGGACACTGACTGAGAGCGCGCGGCGAGCCGAAACCCTTCGGGAAGCCAGGTGCAGGCCTTCGTTCGCATTCCATCACTGTTTCTCGCAATTCCGGCCCGCTCGCAGTCGGTAGAGTCCCGTTCCCTTCGAGGAGTTCCCATGACCGTCGCACGGCTTCTAGTCGTTCTTCTTGCGCTCACCGCCGTCGCTTGCCAGAACGACGCCGAACGCGCCGCCGAGCACAGCGAACGGGGCACGGCCCTGCTGAAGGACGAAAAGTGGGACGAGGCGGTGATCGAGTACAAGAACGCGACCAAGCTCGCACCGAATGATGCCGCCGCGCATTACGGGCTCGCGAAGGCCTACCTCGGGAAGAAAGAAGCGCGGAACGCTTATTGGGAGCTCGAGGAAACCGTTCGCCTCGATCCGAACGACGTGCAGGCGCGCATCGATCACGGCGAGTTTCTGCTGTTCGGTCGCAACGAAGAATTCGAGAAGGCAGTCGCGAGTGGCGACGCGATCATCGCTGCCGACGCGAAGCGCTGGGAAGGCTACGCGCTGAAGGGCCGCGCGCTCTCGGCGCTCGCGCGCCACGAAGAGGCGGGGGAGGTGTTCAGGCAGGGCGTCGAGATCGCACCGGATCAGCCGGCGGTCGTGCTGCTCTGGGCGAACCACCTGAAGCAGCAGGGCAAGCTCGCGGACGCCGAGCTCGCGTACAAGAAGCTCGCCGAGCTCGCGCCGGGCTTCGGCACGATGGCCGCACTCGGCGGGTTCTACGCCGGCATCGACGGCCGCGATGGCGACGCCGAGACGGCCTATCGCGCGGCGCTCGGGGCCGCGAAGCCGGAAGAGGGGGTGTTCGCGACGACCGTGCTCGCGAACTTCCTCGCTTCCCGTGGGCGCGCGCCCGAGGCCGAGCAGGTGCTCAAGGACGCGATCGCGAACGCGCCTGACAGCACGGATCTGATTTACGCGCTGGCAGCGTTCTACACCCAACAGGACCGCGGCGACGAGGCCGATCGCATGATCGAGCAGGCGACGACCGCGCAGCCCGACAAGCCCGAGCCGTGGCTCGTGCTGTCCGCACATCGCGGCAAGCAGGGTGATCTCGACGGTGCGCTCGATGCTGCCGAGCGAGCCGTGAAGGCTGCGCCGGAGAACGAGCTCGCGAAGCTTCGCCGCGCCGAGGTGCTGGTGGACATCGGTGCGCAGAAGCAAGACAGCGCAGTGCTCGCGCAGGCCGAAGCGGTGGTGAACGCGATTCTCGTGAAGAACGAAGATCACCCCGAAGCGAACTTCGTGAAGGGCAAGCTCGAGCTCACGCGGCGCGACTACCCGGCGGCGCTCTCGGCGCTGCGGCGCACCACCGAGCGCCGCCCCGACATGGCGCAGGCGTGGTTCCTCTCGGGCTCGGCGAAATTCTTGGCCGGCGATCGCGCCGGCGCGCGCGCCGACGCGCAGGAAGCGCTTCAGCGGCAGCCGAACTTCGTCGAGGCCATCGGGCTGCTCGCGCGCGCGCACGCCGCGCTCGGCGATCACGCGCTCGCGGTCGAGGCGGGCAATCGCGCGCTCGCGCAGGGCGCCAGCAGCGACATGCGCATCGTGGTCGCACAAAGCCTCGTCCAGCTCGGTCAACGCAACGACGCGCTCGCCGAGCTCGCGAAGCTCCCCGAGAGCGCGCGCGGCGCGGATGCGCACTTCGCCGTGGGTCGCGTGCATTTGATCGAAGGTCTGACGCTCGCGGCGCAGGCGCGCGGCCCGCGCGGCGAGATCGCGAAGCCCGACGTCGACGCGCGCGCGGACGCCGAGTTCGCCGAGGCGCGCGTGCATCTCGAGCGCGCGGCGAAGCTTCTCCCCAACAATCCCGACGTGCTCGCGTCGCTCGTCTCGATCGATCTCCGACAAGGCCGAGCCGCAGAATCCCTCGCGCGTGTACGCGCAGCGAGCCTGGCTGCGCCGAAGGACGCCCTCCTCGCGCGCATGCAAGGCGACGTGGAGCTCGCGACCGGGGGCATCGAGGAAGCCGAGCGCAGCTATCGCCGCGCGATCGACGTCGATCCGAATCAGCTCGAGAGCTACGGCAAGCTCGCGAGCCTGTACGGGCATCAGGGGCGCGGCAACGAGGTCATCAGCACGTACGAGGCCGCGCTCGCGAAGAACCCGACGTCCGGTGAGCTGCACCTCGTGCTCGGCACGCTGCGCGAGGCGCAGGGTGGCGCGAGCATCGACGCCGCCATCGCGCACTACGAAAAAGCGATCGAGCTGAACCCCGAGTTGGCGGCGGCGAAGAACAACCTCGCGTATTGGCTCGCCGAGCGCGGCACCGATCTGGATCGCGCGCTCGATCTGGCGCAGGAAGCGAAGGCCGTGCTCGCGAAGAACCCGCGCACGAACCCGATGTCCGCCGACACGCTCGGCTGGGTCTTCTACAAGAAGAAGCTCCCCGAAGCGGCGGTGAACTATCTGCGCGAGGCCGTCGGCGGCTTCGACCCGAGCTACCCGCAGGATCGCCAGACGCGGCCGCTCGTGCGGCACCACCTCGCACTCGCGCTCGCGGCCCTCGGCGACAAGAGCGAGGCGGTCACGGAATGGCAGCAAGCGCTCAGCGAGTACAAGGAGCTGCCGAAGGCTCCGAACGCGCCGGACCCGGATTGGGTGAAGGAAGCGCGCGACGGGCTCGCAAGGGCCGGTGCCTGAGTCGAGCCGGCTTTCCGCGCGCTCATGCATTGCGGCTGTAAAGCCGCGCTTCCCTCCCGCCGATGAAGCGCAGAGCCTTGGCTGTGGCCTGCTGTGGCCTCGCCGGGCGCAGAGAATCGCGCGGAGGGACCCATGAAGTTCGCAAGGCTTGCGCTCGCGGTGGCGTTGGCATTTTCGCTTCCGGCAGGGCTCGTCACGGCGGAGGAAGCGGCGCCTGCGGCGCCCGCTGAGGCCGCTGCGCCGGCCGAAGTCGCTGCGTCGGAGACGCTCGGCCCGATCGGCCACGACTCGCAGGGCCGCTCGGGCCGCATCCACGTGGTGCAGCCCGGCGACACGCTGTGGGACATCTCCGATGCGTACCTGGGCACACCCTGGGTGTGGCCTTCCATCTGGAAGGACAACACGGCGCAGGTCGAGAACCCGCATCGCATCTACCCGAGCGAACGGATCTGGATCAGCCCGCACGAGATGCGGAAGGTGACCGACGCCGAGGCGGCAGAGATGCTCGCTCGAGCGCCGCTCGAGGCGCCGCCAGTCGAAGAGGCGATGCCCGCGGCGATGGGCGATCCGGACGGCCCCGAGCCGGTGCGAACCCGCGGCATCTACCGGTACACGGAAATCCAGACGACCGGCTTCGTGACGCGCGAGGAGCTCGAAGGCGCAGCCACGATCATCGGCGCGCCTGCGAACCGCACGATGCTCACCGACCACACGCAGATCGAGATCGGCCTCGGCCGCGGCGAAGTGGCAGTCGGCGATCAGCTCGACATCTTCCGCCCGGCCGATCACGTCGTCGATCCGAGCACCGGCAAGGAACTCGGCCGCGCGACGCTCCAGCTCGGCTGGATGGAAGTCACCGAAGTCAACGAAGAGAGCGCGAGCGGAATCATCCGCATGTCGCGCCGCGAGATGCTGAAGGGCGACCACGTGATGCCGCGCCGCATGCGCGACGCCAACATCCCCATCGGCGATCGCGTGGCTGTGGACGGTGTGGTGGCCTTCACGCCCGACAAGCGCGCGCAGATGAGCGATGGCGACGTGGTCTACCTGAACCGCGGTGCGCGCGCTGGCCTCGTGCTGGGCAGCCCGATCGAGTTCTACGAGACCCGCCCCGACAGCTGGGACCCCGTGCGCAAGGAGAACCGCGCACTGCCCGATCGTGTGATCGCGAAGGCGATCGTGGTCGACGCCTACGACGACTCGGCGGTGGTGGTGATCACGAACGCGAGGACCGACATCCTCCGCGGCTTCAAGTTCCGAGGCAGCGACTCGCTGAACCCGTAGCTCGTTTCGACTTGCGCGCGCTGAGCGCCGCGGAGGAATCCGGCGGCGGACGTGGAGCGCGGGGGAACGCGCGCTGAGCGCGTGAACGCGCGTTCGGGTTGCCGGCAGGCGCGCTCCGCGCCAAGCTGCGCGCGCTTCCGGTCCCGCGGAGCTCACTCGTGGATTTGCTCGACCCGCGTGCGCCGGGTGAGCGCGCGCTGCTCGCGCTCTGGCTGGAGGCGCAGCGTCGCTACGCGCTGCATCCAGAGCAAGCGCCGCCCGCGCTGCGGCGCGCGCGCACCCCCGCCGAGCTGACGCGCGCGTTCGAGCGCGCTGCCAGCGCTGAACGCCTCGCTGCGCGCGACTGCGGCGTGCTCGCGCTCGCTGGTGCGCGCGCCGTGCCGATCTCGTCCGCGCTCTATCCCGAGCGCGTGCGCCGCCTCGCCGACGCCCCGGTCTTGTTACTGGTGCGCGGCAACCCCGCGCTGCTGCTGGTGCGCGCGGTCGCGATGGTCGGCGCGCGCGCGTGCACCAATTACGGGCGAACGGTCGCACGCGAGCTCGCCGCCGGCGCAGCGCGCGCTGGCCTGCTCGTCGTCTCGGGGCTCGCGCGCGGCATCGACGCGGAAGCGCACGAGGCTGCGCTGGCCGCCGGCGGCGCGAGCCTCGCGTTCCTGCCGTGTGGGATCGAGCAGGTCTATCCAGCGAGCCATCGCCGGCTCGCCGCGGCGCTCGCCGCGCGCGGCGCGGTGGTGAGCGAGTTCCCCGTCGGCACGCCGCCGCGGCGTCCCTATTTCCCGCTGCGCAACCGCCTGATCAGCGCGCTCTCCGAAGCCGTGGTCGTGGTCGAGGCGCGCATCGCGAGCGGCACGCTCGTCACAGCCCGCCACGCGGCGAACCAAGGCGTAGACGTCCTCGCGGTGCCAGGCCCCGTGCACTCGCCGACCAGCGCGGGTCCGCACCTGCTGTTGCGGGACGGCGCGGGCATCGTGACCTGCACGGCAGACTTGCTCGGAGCGTTCGGCATCGAGGCGAAGGAGGTCGCACCCGCGAGCAGCGCCGCGTCCCCCGCGACACCCGGTGCGCCCGCGCCGCCGCTCGCTGCCCGCGCGCTCGCGCTGCTGCGCGCCGAGCCGCTCGCGCGCGACGCGCTTGCCGCGAAGCTCGGCGCGAGCGAAGCCGAGCTCGCGGGAACGCTGCTCGCGCTCGAGCTCGATGGTGCGGCGAGCGAGGACCGCGACGGGCGCTGGGTTGCGAGCTGACGGCGCCAGCCCCAGCGTATCGCCTCCGCTCCCGCTAACCCACTTCTCCATGCGCGTCCTCGTGATCGGAGCCGGCCTCGCGGGCAGTGAGGCGGCCTGGCAGCTCGCGCAGCGCGGCGTGCGCGTCGTGCTGCACGAGATGAAGCCCGAGCGCTTTTCGCCGGCGCACCAGAGCCCCGAGTTCGCGGAGCTGGTGTGCAGCAACTCGCTGCGCGGCGCAGCACTCACGAATGCGGTGGGCCTCCTCAAGGAGGAGATGCGGCGGCTCGGTTCGCTCGTGCTGCGCGTGGCCGACGAGACGGCCGTGCCCGCGGGACGCGCGCTCGCGGTGGACCGCAGCGAGTTCTCGCGGCGCATCACCGCCGAGCTCGAGTCGCACGCGAACGTCGAAGTGCGGCGCGAAGAGGTGACGCGCCTGCCGACGGACGAGCTCGTCGTGCTCGCGAGCGGCCCGCTGACGGCGCCAGCGCTCGCGGCCGAGCTCGGCGCGATCGTCGGCGGCGAGTCGCTCTACTTCTACGACGCGATCTCGCCGATCGTGTACGCCGATTCGCTCGATCTCTCCGCCGCCTTCCGCGCTTCGCGCTGGGAGGAAGGCGAGGGCGACTATTGGAACCTGGCGCTCGACGCCGCTGCTTATCAGGCCTTCGTGGCCGCGCTGCTCGAGGCCGACAGCGTGCCGCTGCATCCGTTCGAGAAGGAGCTCTACTTCGAGGGCTGCCTGCCCATCGAAGAGATGGCGCGGCGCGGCCCGGGCACGCTGCGCTTCGGTCCGATGAAGGCGGCAGGCCTCACCGATCCGCGCACCGGGCGCTGGCCGCACGCGGCCGTGCAGCTCCGTCACGAAGACAAGCGCGGCACGATCTTCAACCTGGTCGGCTTCCAGACCAAGCTGAAGCAAGCCGATCAACAGCGCATTTTTCGCTCGCTGCCGGGCATGCACGAAGCCGTCTTCGCGCGTTACGGCTCCGTGCACCGGAACACGTTCGTGAACGCACCGCGCGTGCTGAACGCGGACCTCTCGCTGCGCGCGCAGCCGAACGTGCTGCTCGCCGGACAAATGGCGGGCGTCGAGGGCTACGCAGAATCGGCGGCGCTCGGCCTAATGGCCGCGCAGTTCGCGCTGGCGCGGCTGCGCGGCGAAACCGCGCCGGAGCCCGAGCCGGTGACGGCCCACGGGGCGCTACTCGCTCACCTGCGCGAGGAGAAGCCGCACGGCTTCCAGCCGACGAACGTGAACTTCGGCCTGTTCCCGCCGCTGGATGCGGGCCGCATGCCGCGCGTCGACAAGAACCGGCGCCTCGCCGAGCGCGCGCTCGCCGCGCTCGAGGCGTATCGCGAAGCGACCGTGGTGCGCACGTGAAATGGGACGCGGCGCTCGCGGGCTTCACGCGCTTCCTGCGCGCCGAGCGCGGCTTCTCGGAGCACACCCAGCGCGCCTATCTCTCCGACGTGCGCCAGCTGGCGGAGGCGGTGCAGCAGAAATCGCCAGCGCGCGTCGATGCCGACGACGTGCGCGCGTTCCTCGCCGCGCAGCACCGTTCGCGCGCGCCCACCACGCTCGGTCGCCGGCTCGCCTCGCTACGGACTTTCTTCAAGTGGCTCGTGCGCGAAGGCGCGCGCGAGGCGGATCCGACGCTCGGGCTGCCCGCGCCACGCGCGCCGCGCCCGCTGCCGCGCCCGATCGCCGTGGACGACGTGACGGCGCTGCTCGACGCGCCGCGCGCGAATGGCGCCGCCGCCGACCCGGCCGCGCTTCGCGATCAGGCATTGTTCGAGCTGATGTACGGCGCGGGGCTGCGCGTCGGTGAGATCGTTGCGCTCGATGTGCGCGATCTCGATTTGGTGCGCGGCGACGTGCGCGTCTGGGGCAAGGGGGGGAAGGAGCGCGTCGTGCCGCTGCCCGAAACGGCGCGGAACGCGCTGGGTGCCTACCTCGATGCGCGGCGCGAGCCCGGCTTTCTCGCGCAGCCGCTTTTCATCTCGCAGCGTTCGCGCGGGGGCGAGCCACTGCGGCGCCTCACCGACCGCGACGCGCGCCGCCGCCTGCGCAAACGCGCGCTCGAAGCCGGCCTCACGGGCCGCATTCACCCTCACCGCTTGCGCCACAGCTATGCGACCCATCTGCTCGACATGGGTGCCGACCTGCGCGCGATCCAGGAGCTGCTCGGCCACGCGAGCCTCTCGACCACGCAGCGCTACACGGCGGTTTCCGCGGAGCGCTTGGTGGCGGTTTATGACAAGGCGCACCCGCGCGCTAAGCGGCGTGGAGACGGCTGAAGCGAGATCCCTTGAGTATTGAGGCGGCGCAGGGGCGGGGCAGCTCGCTCCGGCTCGGCGCTCGGCCGCTGCGCGCTGCATCTCGGCGTTATGGGACGCGGGGGTAGGCAGACGCAGCGAGGTGTTTCTTGGCGTGGGTGCGGCCTGGGCTGGGCGCGCGCCTCGGCGACGGCCCCGCCCCGGCGCCGGCGGGCAGTGCGACGGGTGCGAGAAAGAGGGAGAGAAGAGGAAGAGAGAAGGCGGAGATGTGCGGCCGGCGGATCCGCGTGGAGACGGCTGAAGCGAGCGCTCGGCCGCTGCGCGCTGCATCTCGGCGTTATGGGACGTGGGGGTAGGCAGACGCAGCGAGGTGTTTCTTGGCTTGGGCGCGGCCTGCGCTTGGCGCTCGCCTCCGCGACTGCCCCGCCCCTGCGCCGGCGGGCAGCGCAAGGCGGCGGGGGGGTTGGTGCGCGGCGGGACGATGGGGTGCATGTCATCATTGGGCGCGCAGCGAAGATCGGGCAGCACGAATCGTTAGGGATGGCAGAGTGGAGGAGCGAGTTTGAGCCAGCACCGCGTGCTGATCGTCGATGACGAGCGCTTCTTTCGCGAGGCGATCGGCGACTTGCTGACCGAGGCGAAGATCGCGCACGTCTCGGCGGGGACGGGCGCGGATGCGCTCGAGCTCGCGGCGGATCCGGAGGTCGGCGTCGTGATTCTCGACCTCGAGCTGCCCGACATGCACGGCCTCGAAGTGTTCCGCCAGCTCAAGCTGCGCTTCCCCGAGCTGCGCGTCGTGATCCTGTCCGCGAGCACGCAGGAGGAGCACGTGCTCGAGGCGCTGCGGCTCGGCGCCTTCGATTATCTCGCGAAGCCGCTGCATGAAGAGGAGCTGCTGCTCTCGGTGCGCCGCGCGCTCGACACGTTCG
>JANNKN010000565.1:0-3278 GCA_031396315.1 Deltaproteobacteria bacterium | reverse complement strand
GCCGCAGAGCTTGATCCAGAGATCTTCGAGGCCCACCTCGCGGCCATAACGATCGGCCCAAAACAAGTTCGTGTGGCCTTCGTACATCGAGACGACGTTGTCGGGCTCGATCTCCGGGAGCACCCACTCCTTCTTGCCCCAAACGCCCGACCCGTACGGCCACTCGCTCTTGTGTTGGCGGGACTCGAACAGCTCCTTCCAGCGGTTGCCGGAGGTGCGCTTCAGCGCGTCCATGTCGTGCACGACTTGGAGCAGGCCGCCGTCGCGATCGGTATAGACGATTTCGTCGAGCCCATACCGCTCGTTCGGATGCTTCAGGCTCTGAAACCACGCGCTGTGTCGAGGCTTCGCCATCAGACGTTCTCCTCGATGCGGATGAGCCGCGTGCGGGCCGCCACCTCGGGCATGCGGTCGACCGCCGCGAGCGCGCGGCGCACGGCCTCCTCGCGCGCGGGATGCGTGAAGACGACGATCGGCACGCTGCCGGTCACGGCGTTCCGGCTCTTTTGCAGCAAGGACTCGATGCTGATGCCGTGGCTGCCGAGCGCGGTGGCGATGCGGCCGAGCACCCCCGGCTCGTCGCGCACCGTGAACACCAAATAACAACTCGCCTCGATCTCATCGAGCGAGAGCACGTCCTTGCGCTCGAGATGATCCGGGCGATACGAGAGCGGCGCGACGCGGCCCGCGCTGCCGCGTCGGATCTCGCGCGCGATCTCCATCAGGTCCGCGACGACTGCGCTCGCGGTCGGCATTTCGCCCGCGCCCGCGCCGTAGAACAGCGTCGGCCCGACCGCGTCGCCGTGCACCGCGATCGCGTTCATCGCGCCGTCCACTTTCGCGAGCATCGAGTCGGCCGGAATCATGGTCGGGTGTACGCGCGCCTCGATGCGCTCGCGGCCGGCGCCGTCCGCGTGCGAGCGGCCGGACGCATGCGCCCTCGCAATCGCGAGCAGCTTGATGCGGTAGCCGAACTCGTCGGCCGCCTCGAAGTCGAGGGGCGCGATGCCTCGGATGCCCTCGGTGTGGATGTCCTTCGGCGTGATGTCCGCGCCGTAGGCCATCGCGACCAGCAACGTCAGCTTGTGCGCGGCGTCGATGCCGTCCACGTCGAAGCTGGGGTCCGCCTCGGCGTAGCCGAGCTCCTGGGCGCGCTTCAACACCGACTCGAACGGCGCGCCCGTCTTCTCCATCTCGGTCAGCACGTAATTGGTCGTGCCGTTCACGATGCCATGGATCGAGAGAATGCGGTTCGCCGAGAGGCCTTCGCGCAGCGACCTGAGAATCGGGATGCCGCCGCCTACGCTCGCCTCGAAGGCGACATCGACCCCTTTGCGCGCCGCCGCCTCGAAGATCTCGCGGCCGTGCAACGCCAACAGCGCCTTGTTGGCGGTCACCACGTGCTTGCCTGCATCGATCGCGGCGAGCATGAACTGCTTCGCGGCGCCGTAGCCGCCGATCAACTCGATCACGATCTGCACGCTCGGGTCGGCGATCAGGCCCGTGGCGTCGCGGTCGAAGCGGATGCCCGTGAGATCGATTCCGCGATCGCGCTCGGTGTCCAGGTCCGCGATGCGCACGAGCTCGAGCGGGAAGCCGAGGCGCTGCGAGATCACCGCCGCATTGTTACGGAGCACCTTGGCGACGCCGACGCCGATCGTGCCGAGGCCGATCAAGCCGACGCCAACGCCGACTGACGTTCGTTCGGTCATCCCTCGACTCCACTCGCGCCAAGCGCTCGCTGCGCGCTGCGCTTGCCGACTCGCTGCGCACTCTCGGCTTGCGACGGCATTCCCTAAGCCCCCGCGCTGCGCAGGAACTTGCGGATGCCACGCACGGCTTGGCGCGTGCGGTGCACGTTCTCGATCAACGCGAAGCGCACCCAGCCCTCGCCGTTCGAGCCGAAGCCGACGCCCGGCGAGATGGCGACCTTGGCTTCGAGCAGCACACGCTTGCTGAATTCCAGCGAGCCCATCGCTTTGAAGGCCTCCGGCACGGGCGCCCACACGAACATCGTGCCGAGCGGCTTCTCGATCTTCCACTGCCCCGCGCCGGGCTTCGCGAGCCCGTCGATCAGCGCGTCTCGGCGCGCCTTGTACTCCTCGACGGTGTCGGCGACGCAGTCCTGCGGGCCGCGCAGCGCGACGATCGCGCCCACCTGGATGGGCGTCGGGATGCCGTAATCGAGGTAACTCTTGATGCGCGTCAGCGCGTGGATCATCTCGCGATTGCCCGCGCAGAAGCCGACACGCCAGCCGGCCATGTTATGGCTCTTCGAGAGCGACAAGAACTCGATCGCGACGTCCTTCGCGCCCTCCACCTCGAGAATACTCGGCGGCTTGTAGCCATCGAACGAGATCTCCGCGTACGCGAAGTCGTGGACCACCATCAGGTGATGCTCCCTCGCGAACGCGATCAGGCGCTCGAAGAAGGGCTTGTCCACGATCATCGTGGTCGGGTTGTGTGGGAACGACACGATCAGCAGCTTCGGCTTCGGCCAAGTGCGCTTCACCGCCGTCTCGAGGTTCGCGATGAAGTCGTGATCCGGGCCGATCGGGACGTGACGCAAATCGCCGCCGGCGATCACGACCGCGTACTGATGGATCGGGTAGGTCGGGTCGGGGGC
Source organism: Deltaproteobacteria bacterium (assembly GCA_031396315.1). Taxonomy (GTDB): domain Bacteria; phylum Myxococcota_A; class UBA9160; order UBA9160; family UBA6930; genus VGRF01. The sequence goes on along the minus strand of JANNKN010000565.1, from coordinate 652 downwards.
GAGCACGACGTCGCCGGGCCCGATGGTCACGAGCACGAAGTGCGCGAGGCCTTCCTTCGCGCCGATCACCGCGATCGCCTCGCCGTCGGGATCGAGCTCGACGTTGTGGTTGCGCTGGTACCACTCGCACACCGCCGCGCGCAGGTTCGGCACGCCGCGCGAAGCCGAGTAGCGATGTGTGCGCGGATCGTGCGCCGCCTCCGCGATCTTCTCGACGATGTGCGGCGGCGTCGGCATGTCCGGGTTGCCCATACCGAGATCGACGATGTCCTCGCCGGCCTTGCGTCCCGCGTGCTTGAGCGCCGTCACTTCGGCGAGCACATACGGAGGAAGGCGGCGCAGCTTGTCGAAGTCGTGGCGGAACGCGGACACGAGAGCCCTCGGGTTCGAGAGGAGGAAAACGCTGTAGAGGCGCGAAGCTACGGAGGAATTTGGAGTGGAGCAAGAATCGCGATGGTGCTTGGAGGTTCACGCGCGAGCGGAGGGGCGCGTGGGCGGGAGGGGTCGCGGCTTCGGGCCCTTGGCGTCGTGGTTTACGGGGTTGGGTGGAGGTGGTGCGGTCGTTTTGGGCGTGCTTGCGCGCTCGCGGCCGCGACTCGTGGCGGGGAGAGGTGCGGTGTCGCAGACGGGAACCGGGCCCTGCGCGCGACGC
>JANNKN010000560.1:0-4252 GCA_031396315.1 Deltaproteobacteria bacterium | reverse complement strand
GCGATGCCGTTCGACTCGAGGTGGCGGCTGACCAGACTCACGGTCTGGTGGCAGACCGGTCAAAGTGGGACGAGCAGTGCGACGTCGACCGCGTCCTCGCGACAGCGCGCGAGTATCTCGGGCGCGTCTTGCTCGATCGTTCGGCGCTGCGAGTAATCGGTCGGTACGCCGTGGAAGCGCGGCGAGAGGCTGCCGATGTGGCCGGCAGCGACGAGTGCCTTCAGCTGCGCGAGTGGCAGAAAGCTCGCGACGTCGCGCGTGTGCGTCGCCAGCTTGTCCCACGCGAGGTCGTCGGTGAAGAGGCGCTCGGGCACCGCCGTGCTGTCGCCCGACCAGACTTGCTTGCTGCCGCGCAGCACGCCTTCGACGGGCTGCGCGTCGCGCCAAGGGCTCGCGGTGGTGATTACGGCGATGCGGCTCTGCGCGAGTGGCTTCGCGAGCGGCGCGAACGGGGCATCGGTGTGGCGCGCCCAGACGTACGGCTTCGCGTAGCCCTGCGCGCCGTAATACTCCCGCGTGCGATCGATGTAGCTCACGAACGTGCGGTGGGTGATGCCCGACATTGGCGGCGTCTCCGTGCTCGGCGGCAGCCTACCGCGGTCCCGCTCGCGGCGACGTGGCATGCTGCGCGACGGAGGACACGCGATGCGCATTCATCACACGGCGATCTCGACCCCGGATCTCGCGCGGCTCGTCGCCTTCTACGAGCGCCTGTTCGGCTATCGCGTGGTGCAGGAGTTCGCCTGGCCGCGCGGCGTCGCAATGATCAACGGCGTGATCGGGCTGCCAGATTGCGCGGCAAAGGCCGTAATGCTGCGGCGCGGCGACTCGATGCTCGAGCTGTTCGAGTACAGCCACCCGACGCCGACGCCGCAGCCCGAGAACCGGCCGGCGAGCGATCACGGCTTCACGCACATCTGCTTTCTGGTCGAGGATGTCGCGAAGGAGCAAGCCCGCTGCGAGGCGGCGGGCATGCACTTTCACTCGCCCGCGCAGCGCACGGCGGATCTCTGCTTCAGCTATGGCCGCGACCCGGACGGGAACGTGATCGAACTGTTGCAGCTGCTTCAGGCGGAGCACCCGTTCGCAGTCGGCGCCGTGTGAGCCAGATCGTCCTGATCACCGGCGCGAGCACGGGCATCGGGCGCGCAGCGGCGCTCGCGCTCGCGCGGCGCGGGCATCGCGTGATCGCGACGATGCGCGATCTCGCGCGCGGGGAGGAGTTGCGCGCGGCGGCCGAGCGCGAGCGGCTCGCGATCTCGCTGGCGACGCTCGACGTGACCGACGACGCTTCGGTCGCGAGCGCCGTGGCGGAGACGCTGCACGCGCACGGGAGCATCGACGCGCTCGTCGCGAACGCCGGCTTCCACCAGGGCGCCGCGTTCGAGGAGACATCGCTCGCGGTGTTCCGCGCGCTCTACGAGACCAACACGCTCGGCGTCGTGCGCTGCGCGCAGGCGCTGCTCCCGCACCTGCGTGCGCGGGGTGCGGGCGCGATCGTGGCAGTCAGCTCGCAGTCGGGGCGAATCGTGCATCCCACCAACGCAGCCTATTGCGCCTCGAAGTTCGCGGTCGAGGCGGCGCTCGAGGCGCTGGCGCTGGAAGTGGCGCCGTTCGGCGTGCGCGTCGCGATCGTCGAGCCGGGGCTCACGTTCACCGCGGCACAAGGAAAGTTCGAGCCGTGGCCGCTCGGCAGCGCTTATCAGGATCTCTACGCACGCACGGGCGCCGTCTTCGCGCGCGACGCCGAGCTGGGATCGAGCGCGGAGCTCGTCGGCGAGGCGGTGGCGGATGCGGTGGAGTCGCGCGCACAGCGGCTGCGCTGGCCCGTCGGACGAGACGCCGCACGCAACTTCGCAGGGCGCGCGCGCATCGCCGACGACGACTGGGTCGCCCTGCACGCCGAGCCCGACGCGGCGCGCTTCCTCAGCCGCTGGCGAGATGTGATCCGCGACGCAGACTGAACGCGCGCGCCGTCACACCTGCCGGCCAGTCGCGAGTCGCATGCGCCGGCTCTGCCCGAAGTGCAGCCGCGCTTCCGCGCGCTGCCTCACACGGAGCGTTCTCGCTCGGGCCGATCTCTTCTGCATGCGCCGCGCACTTCGCGTGGCGCTCGATGCCAGGAGGGCACCATGCAACGACTCTCGAGACTCTTCCTCGCCGCGGCGCTCGCGCTCCCGCTCGCGAGCCATGCACTCACGCTGCAGGATCTGGACGCGGGCGCGAGCTTCACATCGAGCGGCGGCGAGCTCAGCTTCGACTTCGCCGCCGGCAGCATCGCGCTCTCAGGCGCGCTGCCGGTCGATCTCTCGCAGTACACGGTCTTGCCGACCGCCACCGGCTTTCTGGTGAGCGGGCCGATGGCCGTAATCGGCCCCGCGGCGTTCGGCGCGCTCACGCTGGCTTATCAGGTGAGCACGACCGCGGGTTTCGCGCTCACAGGCGCGAACCTCCAGACGAGCGGCCTGGCGTTCGGCCCGGGAGCACTCGCGATCGCGAGCGCGGGCTTCTCGAACGGCGCGGCGCTCGGCGTGCTGCTGACCGCGAGCGGTGGCACGGGCTCGACCGACGGCGCGATGTTCCCGAATGTGAGCTTCCTGAATGCGCTCGCGAGCCTGCAGCTGTTTGCGATGACGCCCGGCGACGTTGCAGCGTTCGGCTCGGTCCAGCACGGCTTCGACTGGGTCAGCGTGCCGGAGCCGGCCGCAATGTTGTTACTGGCTGCGGGGCTGCTCGGCCTCGGGGTGTTGGGTTCGCGCCGCAGCGGGGGTCCGAGAGCGGCGTGAGGCTACGGCGGCGCCACGCGGGAGAGCTCGCGCGGTGCCGCCGTCAGCGCTTGCCCGGCACTGGCTCGCGGACGAACGAGAGTTCCGCGTCGGGGAAGAGCACGAGGGGACCGTGCTCGAGCAAATAGGCCTCGATCTCCTTTGTCGATCCGGTCAGGAGCAAGCCCTTCGCGCCCATCGAGGAGCGCGGCGGAGCGTCGGCCGCTTTGACTTCGTCCAGGTCGACCCCGCGGAGCACGCCGGTTTTCACGAGGCGCTTCGCGGCGTCGTAGTCCATCGGCGCCATGACGAGGCGGTCGTCGCGAATCTCGTAACGCCAGATCGCGATGCCCGAGGACGATTCGTCGCCGACCTCCACCGCGTTCAAGTAACGGTGACCGCCGAGCCGCGCAGTCGTGAGCTCGTACGTATCGGTGGGCTCGTCGCTCACGATGTAGTGGTCGCCGTGCGACACGAACGTGGCGGGCTCCTCATCCGTGTCCGGCTTGCCATCCTCGAGCGACCGCCACGAACCTGCAAGCTCGGGATCGAGCACGCTCGGCTGCTCGCCGCGAATCGGATGCTGCGAGAACACGACGCAGCTGAGCGACAGCGTTCCCGTGAGCAGCGCGCTGGCGAGTCGCTTCAAGCGAGCGCGGCCGCCCGCCGCGTCAGCTTCCCGATCTCGATGCCGTGCGGGCACGCGCTCATGCACGGCGAGCCGTCGCAGCTCAGACAAGCGGCCAGGTTGCCGGCCTCGGCGACCGCCGCGCCCACCAAGCTCGGTGCCTGATAATCCTCGGCGTACATGCGCGCGCGCAGCGCCGCAGGGATCGCGACGCCGTTCGGGCACGCACCCGCGCAGTCATTACAGCCGTAGCGGCACTGCGTGGCCTCGCTGCGGCGCGCGTAGCGGCGCAGCAGCGGGGCGTCGGCGGGATGCAGCGCCGTCCAGCCCGATGCGCCGAGGTACTCATCCACCTGCGCGGGGCTCGTCATGGTGACGACGAGCGCGTCTGCGAGTCCGCTTGCGAGCACCCAACGGAACGCGGCCTGCGCGAAAGTGGCGCCGCCGCGTTCGTAGGCGCGCATGTCATTCAGGCGCGCGCCACGCAGCGTCTTCATCGCGATCACGCCGACGCCCTGCGCCTTCGCCTTGCGAAGCACGCGCGGCAGGTCGGGCTGCGTCGCGACGAAATCGAAGCTGCCCGTGAAGCGCTCGTAGAACGCCGGATCCTGCCCGAAGTTGAAGGCGGTGAGCACGACGTCGACGAGCTTCGCCGCGAGTGCGACCTCGAGGCACTCGACGAGCTGCCCGCCGTGGCCCGACATGCCGGTAAAGCGGATCTTCCCGGCCTGCTTCGCGCGCGCGGCGAACTCGAGCCACTCGTCGTTGCGCAGGCGGTCCGCGTCGTTCACCGCGTGGTTGAAGTAGATCTCGACGCGATCGGTCTGCAGCCGCTTCAGGCTCGCGTCGAGCGCTGCGG
>JANNKN010000512.1:0-2316 GCA_031396315.1 Deltaproteobacteria bacterium | reverse complement strand
GCGCAGCTCATCGTATTTTTCGCGCGCGAGGTCGCTGGGCGCATCCCGCCGGCCGGGGCAGAGGCCTTCGACGCGCTGACCGAGGCGTACTTGGCGGAGCGCTTCGGCGGCACGCGCGCTGGCGGCGGCGTGCGCGAGCTCGCGACGCGGCGCGCGGGCCTGCGCGCGCGCGGCGCGCCGCGTTAGCGCAGACCCATCACGGGGTGCAGCTGCGGAAGTACGCGGACGTCGGCGACGATTGCCTCAGCGCGCACTGCGAGCGCGAGCATGCGTTCGCTCGCCACGCGCTCGGTGACGCTGCCGGTGGGCGTCACGGGCTGCAGCACGACGCAGGCGCGCGGGTGCGTGCGCGCGACGCAGGCGAGCGCGGCATCGATCTCCGCGTCTTCGCTGGCGCGCGTGATCACGAGCTTCACCACCGTGTGCGGCGCGCGGGCTGCAACCGCGAGGAAGCGCTCGTGCGCGGCATCGAACGATTCACGCGGCGCATGGCTCGAAACGCCTTCGCGGCGCACGTCGCTCGCGAGCTTCCAGTCCATCGAAACGACGTCGATCTGCGCGACGACGCGCGCGAGGGCGTCGGCGTGGAGGCCGTGGGTCTCGAGCAGGAGCTGCGGACCGCGGCCGCGCAGCGCGGCGGCGACGGCGCCCACCGCATCGGGTTGAAGCAGCGGCTCGCCGCCGGTGAGGCTCACCTGGCGGTGCGCGATCGCGCCTAATGACTCGGCAGCCGCCACGATCTCGGCGATCGACACCGGGTTCGCACGCGCCGCGAACTCGCCGCTGGCGCGCGACGTCTCGATGCGCGCGCGCTCTGCCGGCCGCCAGGTGTGCGGCGAATCGCACCACGCACAGCGCAGGTCGCAGCCGCCGAAGCGGATGAACAGCGTCGAGAGGCCCGCGAAGGGCCCCTCGCCTTGGATCGAGGAGAAGATCTCGACCAGGTTGGCAGTTGCGGCGGTCATGCGGGCTCGTTCGCTGCGCGCGTCGCTGGCTCAGCCCTCGAGGATGGAGCGGCCCATGCCGATTTCGGCGATCAGCGCCTCGAGCCGGCTCGGGTCGCTCGTGAGACCCTTCACGTGGATGCGCGCGACGTGGTCGTCGTCGGGCAGCGCTTCGACCCATGAGAACTTCTGCCCGAGGTGCTCGGCCATACCGGCGACGTCGACGGGCCGGCGCCCGGCGTTGTCATCGGCAGCCAGTACGAACGTCGACTCCCCTTCGTGGCGGCCGAGGCCGAGCAGCGCGCCGAAGCGCTCCCGCGCAATCCGCAGCGCGAGGTGAAGATCGAGCTCGGCCGGGACTTCGGCGATCACCATCGCGACGCCCGCGAAGTGCACCATCCGAAAATCCCGGCTCGCGGCCCATGCGACTTCCGGCGGCGGCGCCGGCATGTCGCAGCGCTCGGCTTCGCGGGTGAGATCCGAAGGACGGCCCGCAATCAGCAGCTCGAGCTCCGCGCGGCGCTCGCCCTTCTTCGCAGCGAGAAGACCAAGGCGCCACCACCAGAGCCGGCCCCAGCGCTGGAAATCGTGCGCCGTGAAGCGGCCCGTCACGAGGTCGACGAGCTTGTCCGAGAAACGGCTGCGCCGACCGCAGTGCGGCAGCACGAGCGGCATCACGCTGCCGCCGCCCGGATGGATCTGCGCGTACGAATCGCCGAGTGCGGCGCGCATCGCGCCGAGATCTTCCGGCGGCCACTCGTGATGATCGAACCACACGAGCCGGCCCTGATAGAGAGTCGCGGCCTGAATCGCATCGCGCGCGGGCTTCGCCGCGAAACCCAACAAGTAGATCGGCGTGTCTTCGCGTAGGTCGGTCGCGACGCCGCGGAAGAACGTCATGAGGTCTTCCTGCGGGTAGATCCAGAGGCCTTCGAGCTGGCGCATCTCGCGCGCCAGCAACACGGCCGCTGCGATCGACTCGCGGTCGGCGTGGGCCACGATCGCGACGCGCCCGCGCGGCAGGCCGCGCTCTTCGGCTCGCGTCTCGCCGCCGTCTTCCGCATCCGAGAGTTCCGTGCCGTCGCGCGTCTGCGCGCGCTCGCGCCGCCGGCGCTCGCGCTCGTGGCGAATGCGGTCGAGCTCGGATTCGGGCTCTTCCTCTTCGTCCTCGTAACGCGGCACGTCGACGCTCAGCTCGGGAGCATCCGCGAGCTCGGGAACTTCGCCGTGATCGTCGTCGTCGTCTGCGCTTACGGCAGCAGCAACGCTCGCGTTCTGGCGCTCGGGAGCCGCAGGCTCGTCCTCGTCTTCGTCTCCACCGCGCTCGCCCTCGCCGCCGCGGCGCTTGCCGCGACCACGCCGGCGGCGACGC
>JANNKN010000577.1:0-7674 GCA_031396315.1 Deltaproteobacteria bacterium | reverse complement strand
GGGTGCCGATCGCGGCGACGCGCGCCGCCACGGGGGCATTGCGGGTGTTCGGCGCGCCGAGAATCGCGCCCACGCCGCAAACCCGCGCGACGAACACGACCAGGATGTAGATCTGGAGCGCAGACTCCCCGAGCTCCGCGTAGTAGGCGACCTCGCGCTGCGCTTCGAGCGCGTGGCGAGGGTCGGCGCCGATGCGGCGCGCCAGCGCGTCCATGTCCGTGCCGTCGGCCACCCGTACGCGAAAGCTCGAGTACGGCATGATGCGCTTGGCGTCTTCCGCGAGCTGGCGTACGTCCGCCCACACCTCGCTCTCATACGATGAGCCGCCCGACTCGAAGATCCCGACCACCTTCCAGCGGCCGCGTCCAAATTCCAGCTCCTCGCCGACGGACGCGCCCGCGTAGCGCCCGGCGACCCCGCGGCCGACGATCACCTCGCCCGCAGACGGCGCGAACATGCGCCCTTCGACCACCCGCACGTCCTCGTGCACGGCGAGCGCCACGGGTTCGACGCCGCGCACGAGCACGTTCTCGCGGCCGCCGTTGCGCGTGCGGAAGAACGGCTGCGTGACGAGCTCCGGCGAGAGCAGCGGCTCAGCGTCCGGGCCGCGCGCGATCCCCTCGAAGAAGCGAATGTCTTGCAGCGATTGCAGTGTGAGCGAGGAGGAGCCGTCGTTGTCGGAGCCCTTCCGCATCACGACCAAGTTCCGCGGGTCGCCGGAGCTGTCCAGAGTTCGTCGCAGACTGCTCGCGAGCCCGAGGATGAGCGAGACCGCGACCACGACCAGCGCAATTACGCCGACGGTCAGTGCGGTGCGGAGCTTGCGCGCCAGCAGGCTGCGGACGCTGTAGGAGAGCGGCAGCGCCACGCTCAGAAGACCTCGCGCAGCGTCTGCGCGACGGACCTTCGCGACGCGCCGAAGGCGGGTAACGCGCCGGACAGGATCCCGATGAAGAATGCCAGGAACAGCCCCTGCACGAGCACTGCATTCGTCATGAAGAACGCGTTCATTGGGCTCGCGCCCGCGCCGCCCGTCGCGCTGCGCAACAGATCCGTGAGGCCGATCGAGAGCAACACGCCGAGCGCACCCGCGAGCGTCGAGAGCAGCGCCGCCTCGATCACGAGCGTCCCGAACAGCGTGCGCCAGCGGAACCCGAGCGCCTTCATCACGGCGAGCTCGCCTACGCGCTCGCGCACCGACATGCTCGCCGTGTTCGCGGCGATGAACACGATGCAGAGCGTGACCACGCCCGCGACGATCAAGAGAATCGTCACGTAACCCTGCGCGTTGCTCATCATGTTCGAGAAGAAGCTGCGCTCGGTCTCCGACGACGTCTCGGCGTCGCTGTTACGGAAAGTCGCGTCGATCCGCGCCATCAGCGGGTTCAGCTGGCTCGCGTCGTCGAGGCGCACCCAGATCATGCCGGTGCTGTCGTATGAGGAACCTTGCGCGAGCATCGCCTGCTCGAGGTACTCGCGCGAGAACCACACGAACGGGCGGTCGCGAATCATTCCCACCACGCGCAGCTTCGCCTCGATCGGATAGATCGAGCTCTGCAGCGTGATCAGGTCGCCGATCTTCCAGCCGTGCTTCTCGACCAGCATGTCCCCGACCAGCGCGCCGTCTCGGTACTTCTCGAAGTCTTCGAGCGCCTTGGGATCGATCTCCCAATCTTCGAAAACGCCGCCGATGTGCTCGACGTCCACCGCAAAGTTCGGGAACTCGACGCCCTGATCCGGGTCGACCATGCCGCCGAACCAGTCGTAGCTCACGACATCCACGACGCCGGGCATCGAGCGGATCTTGTTCACGTACGCGTAAGGCAGGTCGTAGGTGAGTCCGGCCTTGTTGTGCACCGAAATGCGCGTGCCGCTGGACATCGCGTCGAGCATGGAGTCGAGCGCCGCAGGCAGGGTGCGCAACACGCAAACCATCGCCACCGCGAACGCGATCGCGACGCCGGTGATGATGCTGCGCAGCTTGTTACGGCCGAGATTCTTCCAGATGAAGGGGGCGTATTTCCAGATCATTGGGCGCTCCCACCGGGTCGCGACTCGAGCAGCACTCCCTTGTCGAGGTGGTGCACCACGTCGACGTACTTCTCCGCGCGCGGGTCGTGGGTGACCATCACCACCGTCTTGCCAAAATCGCGGCGCAGGGTGCGCAGCAGCTCGAGCGTCGCCTCGGCATTCTTCGCGTCGAGGTCGCCGGTCGGCTCGTCGGCGACGATCAGCTCGGGGTCGGAGACGAAGGCGCGCGCGATCGCGACGCGCTGCTGCTCACCGCCGGAGAGCTCACGCGGCTTGTGGTTCGCGCGCTCGGCGAGCCCGACCACGCGCAGCGCCGTGAGCGCACGTTCGCGCCGCTCCGCCTTCGAGAGCCGGGTGAGCAGCAGCGGCAGCTCGACGTTCTCGACCGCGCTCAGCACCGGGATCAGGTTGAAGAACTGAAACACGAAGCCGACATGCGCGGCGCGGAACGCCGCGAGCGCGTCCTCGTCGAGCGCGTCGAGGCGCTGGCCGGCCACCGTGACGGTGCCGCCAGACGGGCGATCGAGGCCGGCAATGAGATTCAGCAGCGTCGACTTCCCCGAGCCGGAGGGACCCATCAGCGCCACAAAGCGCTGGCCCGGGATCGAGAGGGTCACGCCCTCGAGCGCGTGCACTTCGTCCGCGCCTCGGGTGTAGAGGCGCGAGACATTCGAGATCTCGATCACGAAGGGCTCCAGCTGGGCGGCGGCGCCACTCTAGAGCAAGCCCACGCACTTGGGCTGGATTGTGCGTGCGGAGCTCCCTCAGCGCGCCTCGGCGAGCGGCCGGTTCAGCTCGGTGCGCCAGGCGCTCGGGTCCGCGCTCGCCTCGGGGCCAGCGACGTACACCTCGAAGAGATCCGCGCAGCGCGTTCGAGACTGCGCAGCGACCCAGGCATCGAGTTCGCCCCAGGCGGCGCCGAGCCCCTCGAAGCCGCCGCAATGGACGGTTCGCGCGACCGACATCGCCGGCCATTCGCCCATCGCCACACGCCCGACCGCGCGAATCGGCTTCGCCACCGGCACGCAGATCTCGAAATCCCAGCCGCTCGGCTCGACGCGCAGGTGGTGTGTGAACCACGGCCCAGCGGCCGCGACCCCCTGCTCGGCGAGCGCGGCGTGCAGATCGCGCAGCCCGGGCCCCATCTCGTGTTGAATCGCCGCCTTCGGGATCGTGAGCCGCACGCCCGCGAAGAGACGCGCCGTCGTCGTTAGAATGCGAGGAGTTTCGAGCATCACTTTCTCCGGGTGCGCGAGCGCTCAGGCGCCCGCGCCGAGCTGGTCGAGCTGCGCGCGGATGTGCGCTGCCTCTTGCAGCGTGTTCGCGAGCGTGAGCGCGTGCGCCCACGCCGCGCGCGCCTCTTCCGGGCGGCCGAGCTCGCGCAGCAGCGCACCTTTCGCGCCGAAATAGTTGAAGTAGCGCGCGCAGGCCGGCTCGAGCGGCTCGATCAGTGCGAGCGCCGCGGCCGGCCCGCTCAGCTTTGCGACCGCGACGGCACGATTCAGCGTCACTACCGCGGACGGCTGCAAGCGCTCGAGCTCCGCATAACAAGCCTCGATCGCGCGCCAGTCGGTGAGCTCGGGACGCTCGGCGCGCGCGTGGACCGCGGCGATCTCGGCCTGCATGCGATACGGGCCCGGCGCGCCGAGCCAGCGCGCCTTCTCGAGCAGCGCGAGCCCCTCGGCGATCGCGTCGCGATTCCAGCGCGCACGATCTTGCGCTTCGAGCAGGACGATCTCACCCCGCGCATCGAGCCGCGCCGGCGTGCGCGCGTGCTGCAGCAGGAAGAGCGCGTTGCGCGCCAGCACCTCGCTCGCGGCGGGCGCGAGCGCGACGAGCAGGCGCGCGAGCCGAATCGCCTCGTCGCAGAGCGCCGCGCGGATGTGCAGCGCTCCGCTGCTCGCGGAGTAGCCCTCGTTGAAGAGCGCGTAGAGCGACGCCGCGACCACGCCGATCCGCTCCTCCCGTTCGCGCGCGCCGGGTGCCTCGAATGGCAGGGGCCGCTCCGCTATCGCGCGCTTCGCCCGCGTGAGGCGCTGCTCCATCGCAGCCTCGCTCACGAGAAATGCGCGCGCGATTTCCTTCACGCTGAGCCCTGAGACGATGCGCAGCGCCAGCGCCAGCTGGTGTGCTGGCGCCAGCTCGGGGCGGCAGCACATGAAGAGCAGGCGCAGCACGTCGTCGCGGTAATCCGCGGCCTCGATGCGTTCCATCGCCTCGGCCTCGGCGTCTTCGCTGCTGGCGAGCAGCGCCTCGTGCGGCAGCGCCTCGAGTCGCGCGCCGCGTCGCGCGCGATCGATGGCCGCGTTGCGCGCCACGAGCACGAGCCAAGCGACCGGGTCGCGCGGCGCCCCGTTACGCGGCCAGCGCTCGAGTGCGCGCAAGCTCGCCTCCTGGAACGCGTCCTCGGCGACGTCGAGGTCGCGGCAGTAACGCAGCAGCGCGCTCAGCACGCGCGGCCGCGACGCGCCGAGCGTCGCCTCGAGCCAAGCGAGCTCGCTCACGCGCGTGGGCTCGGGTCCGTGAACGTGCGCAGCGGCCGAATCTCGAGCGCGCCCGGAGTGCGGCCCTTCGCGAGGCGGCGCGCGGCGTCGATGGCGGCTTCGAGCGAATCGCAATCGATTAGGTAGAAGCCGAGCAGATGCTCCTTGGTCTCTGCGAACGGGCCGTCGAGCACGAGCGTCTGCGCGCCGCCGTGCCGCACCGTCACGGCGGAGGACGTGGTCATCAGGCGCCCCGATGCTCCGAGCTTGCCTTCGGCGCGCAGCGCTTCGCTGGTGTCGCCGATCGTGCGCATCATCGCCTCGTCCTGCGCCGGCGTGAGCGCGTCGGTGACGCCTTCCTGCCCATAACAAAAGATTGCGTACTTCATGCAGCCTCCTGAAGTGCGGGCGACCCCGCCTCGCTAATGCGCAAAGCCCGTCTTGAACGAGGGGCGCGCCTGGATCGCCTGGTTGTACCGCGCAACGCGCGGCCAGCGGCGCGCGTCGAGCTCGAGCCCCGCGGCGGGCAGCCAGCCGAGATGCGCGCCGAGCGCGATGTCGGCGATGCCGAAGCGCGCGAGCACGGTTTCACGATCGTCCGGCAGCTGCGACTCGAGGTAGTCCATCACCGAAGGCACCGGATGGCCGGTCGCGGAGGTGGGCTTGCCGAACCAGCGCAGCGCGGCGGATTCGAGCAGCTCTCGGAGCTTCACCTCGTCCGTCGGCTGACCGAGCATTTGCGGCTTGACGATGCGCTCGAGCACGATCGGCCCCATCCCTTCGCTCATGCGCGTGTCCGCGTACTCCTCGAGGAAGAGGGCCCGCGCGAGCTCTGCGGGATCCTCGGGATAGAGCGCGGGCAACGGCTGCTTGCGCTCGAGGTAGGCGCAGATCACCGACGAATCGGGCACCACGCACTCGCCGTCGCGCAGCACCGGCATCTTTCCGAGCGGATGCAGCGCGGGCGCGTGGCCTTCGAGCACGTATGGGATCCCCTTTTCTGTGAGAGCCACGCAAACTTTGCGGACGAACGGAGATTGCGGAATGCCGTAGAGCTTCATCGGGTCTCCTGGTTGGTTGGGTCGGGTCTCAGAACGGGGTTCAGCGTGGGCGTTGCGGGGGTCCCACGTTCGGATTTCAGGGGTCGCGGCGCGGCCGCAGCGCACTGCGCTTCGCGTGCAGGCGAAGCGCGACGACGGCGCCGAGCACGAGCGCCCAGAATCCGCCGAAAGCGGCGGCCACGGCCATCGCGTCGTCGATTGCGTCCATCGCTTCTCCCTTCCTTCGAGGCTCCCTCCGAGGACGCGCCAGCCGTCGCGCTTCCGACACTTCCCGCATGACTTTCTCGACCGGCGCGGCACGCGAATCGTGTCACTCGAGCTCGCCGCGGGCTACTCACGCCGGGGCGCCGTCGCGCCGAGGAACCGCGGATGCTCGAGCTGATTCAGGGCCTGATCGACTTCGTTCTGCACATCGACAAGCATCTCGTACAGCTGGCCGCGGACCTCGGCCCGTGGCTCTACGTGGTGCTGTTCGGAATCGTGTTCTGCGAGACCGGCCTGGTGGTGCTGCCGATTCTGCCCGGCGACTCGTTGTTGTTCGCAGCCGGCGCGCTGATCGCGGCGCCCGGCTCGCCGCTCGACCTCGGCTTCACGCTCGGGCTGCTGATCGCAGCCGCGATCCTCGGCGACGCCGTGAACTACGCGATCGGCGCCTACCTCGGGCCCGCGGTATTCACGGAGCGCTCGCGCCTGCTCAACCCGAAGTACGTGCAGCGCACACAAGCCTTCTACGCGAAGTACGGCAAGAAGACGATCTTCCTGGCGCGCTTCGTGCCGATCGTGCGCACGTTCGCGCCATTTCTCGCAGGCATCGGGCGCATGCCGTATCGCGAGTTCGCGGTCTACAACGTGACGGGCGCGCTGGCGTGGGTCTCGCTCTGCACGCTCGGCGGTTATTTCTTCGGCCGCATCCCATTCGTGCAGCGGAACTTCTCGAGCGTCGTACTCGGCATCGTGTTCGTCTCGGTGCTGCCGATCGCCTTCGAGCTGGTGAAAGCGAAGCTCGAGAAGCGCAGCGCAGCGGCTTGAGGGCCACTCAGCGCACGAAGTAGACCTGCTTCTCGGCCACCCGGAAGCGCGTGATCAGCGTGCGGCCCTGAGTGCCGGTCAACCAATCCGCGAGCTGCTTGCCGAGCGCGAAGCGCGCGCTCTTGTGCTTGAGGTCGTTCATGACCAGGACGCCGTAGGGGTTCTGCAGAAGCGGGCCGCCATTCGCGAGCGCGATCAAGCCATAATGATTCCGGAGCGAGAGCCAGCTGGCGCGATCGATCACGAAGTACGCCTGCTTGGCGCCGGCCAGCGCGAGCATCTCGGGCGCGGAGGCGTTTGCCGCGAAGTACCAATCGCCAGCGCCCGTCTCGGGCACGCGGCCCGCGGCAGCCCACAGCCGCTTCTCGGCTTCATGCGCGCCTGAGCCGTCGCCGCGCGACACGAAACGCGACTTCGTATCGGCGATTGCCCTTGCGGCGCCCGGCGCGCTGACGCCGTCGCCGGTCTGCGCGGGATCCGAGCGCGGCCCGCCGAACAAATACTCCACGAACATCACCTCGCGGCGTGGGTGCGCGTGACGCTGCGACACGAAGAACTCCTCCGAGGCGCGGTCGTCGACGAGCAACACGTCCACCTCGCCGCGCTTGCCCAGCTCGAAGGCGCGCTTGGCATCGACGGCGTGCACCGTCACGGCGATGCCGGTGTCCGCCGTGAACTTGGGGAGCAGCCAGGCGAGCAAGCCGGTCTCTTGGAGCGCCGTGGTCGTCGCGAGACGCACGGTCGGCCTCGCTTCCGAGTGAGCCGCGGGGGCCGCGAGCCCGACCGCTGCCCCCAGCAACCCGAGACTGAGCTTTCGCATGAACATCCGCGTCTCTCCTCACGAACCCAGGAGCAATAGCAAGCGGCCCTTCGTATGCTCGGCGGCCTCATGGCATCTTTAGATGGGCTCGATTCGCTGTCTCCATCCGGGCAACCGCTGCACACGCGCACGCTCTCGCTCGAGCTGTTCCAAGAGGACGCCGCGACGCTGCGTGCGGAAGGGACGATCCTCGACCTGCGGAAATGCGGCTTCGTCCCGACCGGCGGCGAACTGCAGACCGCTGGCTTCG
>JANNKN010000489.1:0-9488 GCA_031396315.1 Deltaproteobacteria bacterium | reverse complement strand
GTAGTGCCGAAGCGCTTCCTGCTTCCTGCCCACGGCTTCGAGCAGGCCCGCAAGATTCCAGTGCGCGTCGGCGAAGCTCGGATCGAGCGTGAGGGCGTGCTCGTAGTGATGCATCGCGGCCGCGGCTCCCGCCGTGTCTTCGAGTGCGAGCGCGAGGTTGTAGTGCAGCTCGGCATCGTCGGACGCATGCGCGAGCGCGCTCTGGTAGAGGGCGACCGCTTCCTTCGCACGGCCCGCGTCGTGGAGCAGGCGCGCCAGATTCACCGCTGCGTCGCTGAAGCTCGGGTCGCGCGCGAGCGCACGGCGATAGCCGCGCATCGCGGCGCCGGCGTCGCGTTCCTCGAGCGCGAGCGCTTCGGCGAAGGCGCGCATCGCGAGCGCCCGCGCAGGCGGCTCAGCCTCGGCTGCGCCTCCGAAGTCGCGCTCGCCGAGCGAGGCGCGCGCCAGCTTCGCGGCCTGCCGGGCGAGCGCGTCGACGGAGAAGTCGAGTAACAACTGCCCGCTCTCGGGCTCGAAGCGCGCGCCGTCCTCGTGGACGACCACGCGTTTTCCATCTGCCGCGATGCGCAGGCCGGAGAGCGCGCGCTCGGCACCGAGCTCGCGGGCGAGCGCTCGCAGCGCGCGCTTCACGCGTGCGGCCGGCACGCGCGCTTCGTGAAGACTCTTGGCGGCGCGCAGCACGACCAGCTGCTGGAAGCTGAAGACGAGCGCGCGGCCACGCCGTTCTGGCGCGCACCAACCCGCACGCACGAAGGAGCGCACGCGCGCTTCGGAGACGCCGAGTACGCGCGCGACATCGGCGGTGGTGAGCGAGGAAGGCGCGGGCATGTGGGGGGAGTGTCGCGCGCGTGCAAGGAACCGCGCGAGCGTCAGAGCGCCTCAGCTCGTGGCGCGCTTCGCGCCCGCGGCTTTGCCCTTTGCGCGCGCTGGCTTGCGCACGCGCTCGGCGGCGGCCTCGGGCGTGACGCTCGCTGGGCCTGCGCCACGTTTTTCTTCGAGGCTCTTCTTGAGCGCCGCGACCAGGTCGATGATCTGCTCGCGCTGCTCCGGGCGCGGTGTCGAGACGACTTCGTCGCCGGCGACCTTGCGATCGATCGCGGAGAGCAGCTCGCGGCGGTACTCGTCCTCGTACTTCTCAGGCTGGAAGCGCTCGCTCGCGAGCTGCTCGATCAGCTGCTGCGCGAGGTCGAGCTCGCCGCGCTTGAGCGCGGGCTCGTCGCCGAACTCGATCTCGTCGAAGTTGGCGACCTCGTCGGCATAATAGAGCCCCTGCAAAACGAGACCGCGGCCGAGCGGACGGATCAGCACGAGCTGCTCGCGGCCTCGGATGTGATGCCGGCCGATCGCCACCTTGCCCATCGTGAGCATCGCCTCGTTCAGCAAGCGGTAGGCCTTCGCGCCGCCCTTGTCCGGGCCGAGCAGCTGCGCCTTCTCGTAGTAGAGCGCGTCGACGCGCTCCATCGGGATGAACTCCTCGATCTCGATCGTGCGGTCGCTCTTGCGCTCGAGCGCCTTCGGCTCCTCGTCGTTCATCACCACGTACTGATCGCGCGCGTACTCGAAGCCCTTCACGCGATCCGCGCTCTCGACCGGCTCGCCGCAAGTGGCGCACACGTACTGCTGCTTGAGGCGCGACTTGTCCTTCGCGTGAAGCATGTTGAACGACACGCTCTTGTTGCGGTTGGCCGTGTAGACCTTCACCGGGATCGACACGAGGCCGAACGAGATCGTCGCGGAGGAGTTCGCGCGGGCTGCCATGGGGTCCTGCTTGTCGAACGGGGGAGGGGTTCGTTGGGCGCGGAAGCGCCGCACCCTACCATGCGAAGAATCGACGAGCGAGGCAGGCAGCTTGATGCCGACACTGGGCGGTGTCGGAAGTTCGACACTGCGGAGGGGGCTCCCGAGCGCGAGTTCGCGTCGGCGGCCTGATGACTGGAGCGGCCGCTGCGAGACCTGAAGCACTACCGCGCGAAACGTGATCCGGGTCGAACTCCCGAGCCGTTCGGCGGCGATGCCGAGCCGCGTGCGCTTCCCCCCGGCGCGCCGCGACGCTTCGTCGTGCAGCAGCATGCGGCACGCAACCTGCACTGGGACCTACGGCTCGAGATCGACGGCGTGCTCGTGAGCTTTGCGGTGCCCAAAGGCCCGAGCCTCGACCCCGCCCAGAAGCGGCTCGCGGTACAGACCGAGGATCACCCGCTCGAGTACGCGGATTTCGAGGGCGTGATCCCGGCTGGGAATTACGGCGCGGGTGCGATGATCGTCTGGGATTGCGGCACCTACCGCAGCGTCGACGGCGTTGCGCCCGCGGACGGCCTCGCGAAGGGTAAGCTCGATCTCGCGCTCGAAGGCCACAAGCTGCGCGGGCGCTTCGCGCTGGTGCGCACGGGTGGGAAGGCGAAGCCGGGCCGGGAGTGGCTGCTCTTCACCAAGGAGCGCAGCTTCGAGCTGCCGGACATCGCGGAGCGCGCGCCAGAATCCGTGTTCTCAGGGCTCGGCGTGCGTGAGCTCGCGGCGGGCGTCACGCGCGACGCAGAACTGTGTCGCCTCGCGGAGCAGGCGGGCGCGAAGCCCGCCGCGCTCGACGCCGCGAAGCTGCGGCCGATGCTCGCGACGACGGCCGCGCGCGCATTCTCGCGCGAGGGCTGGCTGTTCGAATTGAAGTACGACGGCGTGCGCGCGCTCGCCGAGTCGAGCGGGGGGCACGCACGCCTGTTCGCTCGCAGCGGCGGCGAGCGCACGCGGCTCTATCCCGAGCTCGCGGTGGCGCTCGCACACTTGCCCGTGAGGAGCGCCGTGCTCGACGGCGAAATCGTCGCGCTCGACGCGCGCGGACGCGCCAGCTTCGAACGCATTCAGCGCCGCTTCACGCAACCGGGAGCTGCAGAAGCGGAGGCACTCCGGCGCGAGCTCCCGGTCGTCTATTACGCGTTCGATTGCCTCGCGCTGGACGGCTTCGATCTCCGCAAGCTCCCGCTCGAAAAACGCAAACACATCCTCGCTGCGTTGCTTCCGCCGCGCGGCCCGATCCGGCTCGCCGATCACGTGAGCGGTGACGGCGTCGCGCTGTTCGACGCGGTGCGAGGCCACGGCCTCGAGGGCGTGATCGCGAAGCAAGCCGGCTCGACGTACGAGGCCGGCACGCGCTCCAAGCGCTGGGTGAAGATCAAGGTCCCGCGCGCAGACTGCTTCGTGATCGTCGGCGTCTCGCCCGGGCAGGGCTCCCGAAAATCGCTCGGCTCCCTAATGCTTGGCGGCATGCGCGACGGGGAACTCGCCTACGTCGGCAATGCGGGCTCGGGGCTCACGTCGCGGCAGATCGACGGGCTGTTGCCCGAGCTCGAGAAGCGGCGGCGCACGAAGCCGGCGTGCGGGGGACTGCCCGAGCCCCTGCCGCGCGGCGCGTGGTTCGTCGCGCCAGAGCTGGTCGCCGAGGTGCGCTTCACCGAGACCACGAGCGCCGGCATGCTGCGGCACCCCGTGTTCGTCGCGCTGCGACGCGACGTGGCGGCGGAATCGTGCGCCGCGCCCGATCTGCGCGCGGCGGAGGCAGCGTCGGCGAGCCCCGACCCGAACGTGGCGGCGCAGAAGCCCGACGCCGAGCTGAAACTCACGCGCCTCGACAAGGTCTTCTGGCCGGTCGAGGGCCACACGAAGGGCGACCTGCTGGCTTATTACGAGCGAGTTTGGCCCTGGCTCGCGCCCTATCTCGAGGATCGGCCGGTCGTGCTGACGCGCTATCCGGATGGCATCGAGGGCAAGAGCTTCTATCAGAAGAACGCGCCGGAGTTCACGCCGGACTGGGTGCGCCGCGAGAACCTCGACGGCACCGACTACTTCATCTGCGACGACCTGAGAACTCTGCTCTACGTGATCAACTCCGGCGCGATTCCGCTCCACGTGTGGAGCGCGCGGCTCACGAGCATCGAGCGGCCCGACTGGCTGATTCTCGACCTCGACCCGAAGGAGGCGCCCTTTGCTCACGTGATCGAGCTCGCGCGCCTGCTGCACGCAATTTTCCGCGAGATCGGTGCCGCGCACTTCGTGAAGACTTCGGGTCAAGCCGGCATGCACGTCCTCGTGCCGCTCGGTGCTGCGCTCACACACGATCAGGCGAAGAATGTCGCGGAGGTGATCGCGCGTGCGGTGGTCTCCGAACGCCCGGACATCGCGACCGTGACGCGGCCGATCGCGGCCCGCGGCGACAAGGTCTACGTCGACTTCTTGCAGAACGGCCGCGGCAAGCTGATCGCGGCGCCGCTTTCCGTACGCCCGCGGCCGAAAGCCCCCGTCTCGATGCCGCTCACTTGGGCCCAAGTGAACGCTCGCCTCGAGCCCGCGCGCTGGAACATCACCACCGCGCCGCGGCAGCTCGCGAAGCGAGGCGACCCGTTCGCGGGCGTGTTGGGCCGCGGCGTCGACGTGGATGCGCTGCTCGCGGGCCTGCTCGCGCGCCTCGAGCGTTCGGCCGAAAAATCCTGAGCCAGCGCTGGCGCGTGCGGGTGTAGACTGCGCGCCCTCTCGGGGTTTTCACGGATGCGCCTCTACTCCGGAACGAGCGGCTTCAGCTACCTCGAGTGGCACGGTGCGTTCTACCCGCAGGATCTGCCTGCGGCCGATCGGCTGGCTTATTATGCGGCGCGCCTGCCAGCAGTCGAGATCAATCAGACGTTCTACCGTATGCCGCGCGCGAGCCTGCTCGCGGGCTGGGCTGCGCAGGTGCCCGACGCTTTCCGCTTCGCGGTGAAGGCATCGCGCAAGATCACGCACCTGAAGCGATTGACGGATGTCGGTGAGGAGACGAAGTACCTGATCGAGACGGTGCGCGCGCTCGGCGAGAAGCTCGGCCCGGTGCTGTTCCAGCTGCCGCCCACGCTGAAACTCGATCTCGAGCGCTTCGATCGCTTCCTCGATTGCCTGCCCGCAGGAACCCTCGCGGCGCTCGAAGCGCGGCACGCGTCGTGGCGCGACGACGCCGTCTTCTCGCGCCTGCGCGAGCGCGGGTTGGCGTGGGTCGTCACGGAGTCCGACGGCGAAGGCGCGACCGAGATCCTCGCGACGGCGCCCTGGCTGTACCTGAGGCTGCGCCGCACGAGCTACGACCACGCCGAACTCGCGAGTTGGGCGACGAAGCTGCGCGCGGTCGAACCCGTGCAGGCGTTCGCGTTCTTCAAACACGAAGACGGCGCCCTCGGCACGAAGTGGGCAATGGAACTGCTCGCCCACGCACAGCGCGCCGGGGAACGCCGGGCGCCTACGCGCGCTGCGCGAAGCCGCGGGAAGCGCGCGGGCGTTGAGGAGTAGGGGGGCGCTTGGCGCGATGGCGCTGCTCGTCGCAGGATTCGTCGCATCATCGGCGTGGAGCGAGGTGCTCGAAGGCCGCGTCGTAGGCATTACGGACGGAGACACCTTTGCTCTGCTCGTCGATCGGCAGACCTACAAGGTCCGCATCGCGGAGATCGACACGCCCGAGCGCGGCGAACCGTGGGCGGAGAAGTCGAAACGCGCGCTGTCGGAGCTCATCTTCGGCAAGAGCGTCTCCGTCGATGTGAGCGGGCTGAGTTACGGGCGATCAGTCGGAGAGTTCTGGCTCGGCGACCAATGCGTCGGGTGCGCGCTCGTGCGAGCAGGCCACGCGTGGGCTGCCGACGGTTACGTGAAGCATCAATCGCTCTATCGCCTCGAAGAGGAGGCGCGAATCGCGCGGCGCGGCCTCTGGAGCATGCCCGAAGGCACGTGGATGGCTCCGAGCAGACAGCGCGAGCAGCAGGGCTCAGGCGGTCGGGCTCGCGGTCCGCTCGATCGCGATCCTCCCGACGCCGAAAAGTTCGCGTGCGGCGGAAAGCAGTACTGCAGGGAGATGTCCAGCTGCGCGGAGGCGCGCTTCTACCTGCAGCGCTGCGGCCTGACCGCACTCGACGGTGACAGCGACGGAGTGCCGTGCGAGGACCGCTGTCGCTGACGTCCGCGATACGCTGCGCGTCATGCCGTCCGCCGAGCTGTATGCCTTCACCTGTGGCCAGCTCACGATTCCGCACGGATTCTTGATCGAAGGCGCGAAGGGCAAGATCACGGTTCCGGTGCCGAGCTACCTGATCGTTCATGCGCGCGGCCGCGTGCTGTTCGACAGCGGCCTCCATCTCGCGATCCAGCAGGGCGCGGCCGCGCACATGGGCGAGCGCGGCATGCGCGGCACCACGTTTCACTTCAGCGCGGGGGAAGAGATCGGTGCGCGGCTCGTGAGCGTCGCGTGCGCGCCCGAGGCGATCACGCACGTGGTGAACTCGCACCTGCATTACGACCACTGCGGCGGCAACGCGCAGCTGCCGAACGCGGACGTGCTCGTGCAGCGGCGCGAGTGGGAGCACGCGCGTGCGTTGCCCGATGACGATCCCGCCTACCGCAGAGCCGAGTTCGACACAGGCCAGCGCGCGCGGCTGCTGGACGGCGAGCACGACGTGTTCGGCGACGGCGCGGTCGTGTGTTTCCCGACGCACGGCCATACGCCCGGGCACCAGTCGTTGCGGGTCCGCACGGCTCGCGGCGAGTTCGTGCTGTGCGGCGACGCTTGTTATTTGCGCGAGTCGCTCGAGCGCCTGCTGCTACCGGGCGTGCTCTTCGATCGCGATGCCGCGCTCGCCTCGCTCCAGCGCTTTCGCGCGCTCGCCGCCGCCGGCGCGCACGTGATGTTCGGCCACGACCCGGCCTTCTGGCGCACCGTCGCCCAGGCCCCCGCCCGGCTGGCCTAGCGCAAGGTGAAGGCACGGGGACGTTCCTCCTAAACTCGGAGGAACGTCCCCAAAGGAGAAGTGATGAGTGAGCGGAGGGTGCGGGCACCGAGTGCCGAGTCATTAGGGGAGGCTGCGGGGCGCGGGCGGCTCGCGGGAAGGCGTGTGCTCGTCGTCGGCGGCGGGCAGCGTGTGTTCGACGCGGCCAGCGATCCCGTCGGGAACGGGCGCGCGATGTGCCGGCTGTTCGCGCGCGAGGGCGCGCACGTCGCGGTCGCGGACAAGAACCGCGCGAGCGCGGAGGACACGGTCGCGGCGATCGTGCGCGAGAGCGGGCGCGCGTTCGCGGTCGAGGCCGACGTCACGAGCGAGAGCGACGTGCAGCGCATGTTCGAAGAAGCCGCGCGTGGGCTCGGTGGGCTCGACGGGCTCGTAGTGAACGTGGGCATCGGAGTCGGCGCGCTCGGCCTCGCGGGCACGACGACCGAGTCGTGGGATCGAACCTTCGCGGTGAACGTGCGCGGCGCGATGTTGTGCTGCAGGGCCGCACTGCCGGCGCTCGCGGACGGCGCGCCAATCGTGTTCATCTCGTCGATCGCCGGTCTCACCTCCGGTTCGCAGCTGCCTGCGTATGACGCCTCGAAGGCCGCGCTCGAGGGCTTGATGCGCCACGTCGCGCGTGAAGGCGCTCCGCGCGGCATCCGCGCGAACATCGTCGCGCCGGGCCTCGTCGATACGCCGCTCGGTCGCCTCGCGAGCGCCGGCCGTCCGTCGCGTGCGCGCTCTGCGGTCCCGTTCGGACGGCAGGCCACCGGCTGGGAGATCGCTTACGCCGCGCTCTTCTTCGTGAGCGACGAGAGCGTGTATGTGACGGCGCAGCTGCTGGCGGTGGACGCAGGCATTACCGGCATGTGAGCCTGCCCGCGCCGCGAGCGTCAGCTCGTGAAGCCGGGCGCGGCGATCTTCACGCGTTCGCGAATCTCCGGCGCGAGCAAAATCTCGAACGGCGCGAGCAGCTGCGCCACTTCGTTGAGCTTCTCGCGCACGAGCTCGTCGCTCATCGCTGCGATCTGCACGGCCGTGCGGTACTGCATCTCCTCCGCGCTGAACATCGCGCGATCGCCCTCGGTCGTTGGGTAGAGGAAGTCGTTGTAATTGGCCTGGCGCCACGGCATGCGCGCGACCTCCGCGGCGCGCGCGAGGTAGCGCTGCGAGAGCGCACGCAGATCGTCGCTGGGTGCGCGCGCCGAGAGCGTTTCGTGCAGCGCCTTCGCCTGCAGCGCCGCCGACGACATGCCGTGGCCGTAAGTCGGATTGAAGCTGCACAGTGCGTCGCCGAGCGGCAGCAGGCCGAGCGGGAGTGCCTCGAAGCGCTCGTAGTGCCGGAAGCGATTCGCGGGATAGATCATGCGCGAGATCGGCGAGACGAAGCGCGCGCGCCGCAGCGTCTCGGCCATGACTTGTTGGGGCAACGCAGCGGCGAACTCGAGCACGGCCTCGCGCTCGTCCGGCGGATAATCGCCGGCACGTCCGCCGAGCGAGCACATCGCGAGCCCGCCCTCGATCGGCAGAATCACGGCGCCGCGCGCGCCGACGCGCGGCAAGTTGCCGACCGCGAGCATCCGCCAGTCGCGCGGCTGCGTGGCGTCGAGCTCGAGCACGAAGCTCGAATAGCCGAAGTCGACGCCAACACTCTCGACGGGCGGCGCCGGGAGCCCGAGCGCTTCCAGCCAGCGCAGCGCCTCCTCGCGCCGGCCAGTCGCGTCGACCACGAGGTCGCACGCGAGCGGGCCTTCGCCTGCATCGAGGATCACTCCACTGATGCGATTCGCGGCCGCGTCTCGCGTCAGCCCGCGCACGATCGCGCCGCTGCGCAGCTCGAGATTCGGCGTGCGCGCAAGCACGAGCGAGCGCAGCACGTGCTCGAGCAGCCAGCGGCTCTGGCTGTGCAGCAGCATCTTGCTGTCCCAACGTGGCGCGAAGCCGAACTCGAACGCCGCGAGCGTGTCGAGGCTCGAGACGCTGAGCGAGCCTTGGGCTTCGAGCTCTGCGCAAAAGCCCGGCAGCAGCGCCTCGATCGCGTTCTCGCCGCCCTTCAGAAGGATGTGCACGTGGTGGGCTTGAGGTGTCGCGCGCGCCTCGGCGCCGGCGTGGCGGGCAGCTCGTCGCGATCGAGCACGAGCACGCGCTCGAAATGGGGGGACAGCACGCGCGCTGCGAGCATGCCCGCGAGGCTTCCGCCGACGACGATCGCTCGCTTCCCCAACAACTTTTCAACTCCGCTTATCGTCGTGCTGCTCCAGCGGTCGCCCAATTGCGCGCGCAGCCTATCGCAGCCTGCGCGGCGCGCGCGCCCTCTCGCGCCTCAACGCTTGCTCGGCATCACGTCCGTAACAGTTCCCGCGGCGACCTCCGCCGCGAACGCGACCGTCTCCGAGAGCGTTGGGTGCGCGTGCACGGTCATGCCGATGTCGTTCGCGTCGGCGCCCATCTCGATCGCGAGCGCGACCTCGCCGATCAGCTCGCCCGCATGCGCGCCCGCCATCCCTGCGCCGAGCAGGCGGCCGTCCTCGGCGGAGAACAGCAGCTTGGTCGTGCCTTCGCCGCGGCCCATGCCGAGCGCGCGCCCCGACGCACTCCACGGGAACACGCCCTTCTTCACCGCGACTCCCTGAGCAGTCGCTTGATCTTCTGTGAGGCCGATCCACGCGACCTCTGGATCCGTGTAAGCGATGGCTGGAATCGCGGCGGGTTCGAATG
>JANNKN010000462.1:0-8935 GCA_031396315.1 Deltaproteobacteria bacterium | reverse complement strand
CGGTTGCGAGCCCGCGGTCGCGGCAAGCGCTGATCAGATCCTTCTGACAGCTCTTGGCGGACGGTGTCGAGAAAGGCTGGATCGCGTTCTTGGCGAGCGTGCGCGCGGGGTCCGGGATCACGCGCTCGAGATCCAGCGCCTGCGTGCGCCCGAAGCCGTGGCATGCGGGACACGCGCCGAGGGGGCTGTTGAACGAAAACAGCGCGGGCTCCGGTGCGGGATGGCGCCGGCCGCACACGTCGCAGCAGAAGCCTTCGCGGAAGAGGCGCCGCGCGCCGCCGACCGCCGCGATCACGAGCTCGCCGCCGCCGCGCACGAAGCCGTTCGCGATCGCCTCCGCGAGCCGCGTACGCCCGTCCTCGGTGACCTCGAAGCGGTCGATCACGAGCAACGCCGAGCCGCGCAGCGCGCCGAGCCGCGTGGCGGAGATCTCCTCGACATCGGCGAATGCGCCATCCGCGAGCAACAGGCGCCGCAAGCCCTCCCGTAACAACTGCTCGCGCAGCTCCTTGGGCTTCGCTTTCGCGGGCAGCGCGACCGCGAGCACCACACGTTCCCCTGCGAGATCGCGCAGCACGCGGCTCGCGATCGCATCCACCGTGCCAGGCTCGACGGCGCGACCGCAACAGCGCGTCTCGCCGACTCTCGCGAACAAGAGGCGCAGGTGATCGAGAATCTCGGTGGCGGTGCCGATCGTGCTGCGCGCGTTGGTGACGCGATTGCGCTGCTCGATCGCGATCGCAGGCGGGAGATTCGTAATCAGATCGACCGCGGGCCGCGGCAGCTTCTCGAGGAATTGGCGCGCGTAGGTCGAAAGCGACGCGACGTAACGGCGCTGCCCCTCCGCGTAGAGCGTGTCGAACGCGAGGCTCGATTTCCCCGAGCCCGACGGCCCGGAGATCACCGTCAGCTGCCCGACGGGAATGCGACAGCTCACGCCCTTCAGGTTGTGGGCGCGCGCGCCCTCGATGCGAATCTCGGCGTCGGAACTCACGGCCCGCCGAGGATGACGGGCTTCCCGCGCGAGCGCATGCAACCGCGCCGCTACCCGACGCGCGACGGCTCTTCGTAGATCAGCGTCAGCGAGATGTACTCGCCCGTGGAGCTCTGGGTCACGTGCAGAATGTGAAGGTCGTGCATCGAGAGGAACTTGTTGAGGTCCTCCTCGATTTCCTTGCCGAGGCCTCGCAGCACGAGACACTTCATCGCCATGCTTCGCCTCCACGCGCGCGCCGCGAGCCGGCGCGCGCCAATTCCTCAGCTGGATCGGTTGCCGAGCCGTTCGACCTGACGACGCGCTTCCGCCGCGTACTTCTCGCGCCCCTGCAGCTCGGCCGCGGCCGCGAGCCGCTCCCAGCTCGCGCGCTCTGGCTCGCGCCCGAGCGCAGCGCACGCCTCGCGCAGCAGGAACGAATCGCCGCGCTCGATCGCGGCCGCGCACAGCTTCTCGAGTGCCTCGCTCGCACCGGCCTTCTGGAGAAACGCGATCGCCTCGAGCTCGCGCTTCTCCGCGAGATAGGCCTCGCCGATTGCGCGCGCCCGCGCGGGCTCGAGCGCCTTCTCGAGCTCGTGACGTCGCGTGAGCGGATCGGGAATCGGGCTCTGCTTCGCCATCAGTACCTCGGCACTTTGGGGTCCACCGTGATCGACCAGGCGTCGATCCCGCCGGACAAGTTCGCGATGTTCGTGAAGCCCGCGTCGCGCAGCAGCGCGCACGCCTTGGCGCTGCGCCCGCCCTTGTGGCAGTGCGCGACGACGCGGCCGTCCTTCCAGTCCGCGAGCTCGTGAAGGCGCGCGCCGAGTTGAGCGAGCGGGATCAGCGTTGCACCCGCGATGCGCGCCTGCTCGAACTCGTGCGGCTCGCGCACGTCGACCAACAACAGCTTCTCGCCCTGCGCGAGCGCGCGCTGCAGCTCCGACGCCGACAGCTCGGGAATCGGATTCGCCTCGCGCACGACCCCGCAGAAGCCGTCGTAGTCGATCAGCTTCGTGACGGTCGGATGCTTCCCGCACACCGGGCAGTCGGGATCCTTCGCGAAGCGGAACTCGCTGAAACGCATCGCGAGCGCGTCGTAGTGAAGGAAGCGCCCGATCAGCGGCTCGCCGATGCCCGTAATCAGTTTCACGGCTTCGGTCGCCTGGATCATCGCGATCACGCCGGGCAGGATGCCGAGCACGCCGCCCTCTGCGCACGACAGCACCGCGCCCGGCGGCGGCGGCTCCGGGAACAGGCAGCGATAACAAGGCCCGCGCTTCGCATCGAACGTGGAAGCTTGCCCCTCGAAACGCAGAATTGCGCCATAGACGGTGGGCTTGCCGAGCAGCACGCACGCGTCGTTCGAGAGGTAACGCGTCGGGAAGTTGTCCGTGCCGTCGATGATCACGTCCCAATCGCGCATCAGCTCGAATGCGTTCTCGGAAGTGATGCGCGTGCGGAAGCCGATCGCATCGACATCGGGATTCATCGCGCGTAGCCGCGCCAGCGCGACCTCCACCTTCGGCTTGCCGACGTCGGCAGTGCCGTAGAGCACCTGGCGCTGGAGGTTCGAGAGGTCGACGACATCGTCGTCGATGAGCCCCAGGCGCCCGACACCCGCTGCCGCGAGGTACTGCGCGAGCGGGCAGCCGAGGCCGCCAGCGCCGATCAGCAGCACGCGCGAATCGAGCAGCTTGCGTTGCCCTTCGACCCCGAACTCGGGGAGGTTCAGGTGGCGCCGATAGCGCTCGAACTGCGCGGGTGTGAGGACGGGAGCCGGCATCGCGCCAACGGTAGCGGCGCGCACGGCGCTCAGCGCACCGCGATCGTCACCTTGCAGAGGCGAATCGGCGCAAGGCCCGCCTGGCTGGCGTGTGTGGCGCTCAGCGCACCGCGATCGTCAGCGCCTTGCGCGGGCGATCCTCGAACCGCCAGCAGATCACGACCTTGTCGCCCACGCTCAGCTGATCCCAGCGCGCCCGACCCTTGCCCGCCTCGTCGGAGATCTTCGTCTCGGCTGCGCGCTCGAAGCCGATGTTGTCGGCGAGGCGCGAATCGACGAACAACTTCTGTGCGGTGAGCTCGCTGATCGCACCGCGGAACTCGCGCATGCCATCCGGGCAGCCGGCGAATGCGGGCGCGGCGAAGGCGCTCAGGAGAGCGATCCATCGGAAGGCACGCAGGCTTCGGCGCATCGCGTTCAGCATCTCCCAGCAGACGTTGGTGCCGGAGGTGGGATTCGAACCCACACGGGCCTCGCGACCCGGAGGATTTTGAGTCCTCTGCGTCTGCCGTTCCGCCACTCCGGCGCGGCGCGCACGATAACAGGCAGGCTCGCGGCTCGTGCGCGCGGGTTCCGGGAGATTCTGCGTGCGATTTGCGGAGCCGATGCCGCAGACGCGGGTGGGGTCCGCGAAGCCTTTACGCACCCGCGCGCTCCCGATAGCTTGCCGCGCCTCCGGGGCTGTAGCTCAGCTGGGAGAGCGCGTGAATGGCATTCACGAGGTCAGGGGTTCGATCCCCCTCAGCTCCACCAATCGAATCGCGGGGTTAGGTCGCAAGGCCTGACCCCGCGTTCGCTGCAAAGCCAGGGCGTGCGAGTCGACCCGGGGGCGGCCATCCGAGACACGACACCGTGGACTTGCCCCACCTGCGATGCGAGCGTCGCTACGCCTTTCTGCGCGGCGTGCGGCGAACGCCAGCCGCGTCCGCACGAACTCACGCTCCGAGGTTTCGCGAGCCAAACGTTCGCGGCCGTGACCGACGTCGATGGGCGATTGATTCGGACCTTTCGATCCCTCGTGACTCGACCGGGCCTGCTCACGCTCGCGTACCTGCAGGGGAACAGAAAGCCCTTCATCGCGCCGGTTCCGCTCTTTCTGATCGCCAACGTGCTGTTCTTCGGGGTCGAGTCGCTGACGGGGGGCAAGGTGTTCACCACGCCCCTCGAGTCGCATCTGCACACGCAACCGTGGAGCGCCTTCGTGCGCGACTTGGTCGCGCGCCGGCTCGAGGCGTCGCACACCACGCTCGCACTGTATGCCCCAGTGTTCGATCAGGCGGTGGCCGTCAAAGCGCGCTCGCTCATTCTGTTGATGGCGCTTTCCTTCGCGCCCGTCGTCGCGCTCGTCCTGCGCAAGAGCGGGCGCCCGCTGGTCGCTCACGCGGTGTTCTCGCTCCACGTCTATGCGTTCTTGCTGCTGCTGCTCTCTCTGGCCACGACGGTGCCCATGATCGGAACCTGGCTCGGCGGCCCCGGGCCGCCTTCGGACAACGTGGATCACGCCTTGTCGATCCTGCTCGTGCTCGCTTGCGCCGCCTACTTGTACGTCGCGACGGGCGCGGTGTACGGAGTGAGCGGCTTCGCTCGCGCGCTCACGACTTCGGCTCTCGCCGTGGCCGTGGCGGCGATCGTTCTGGCGTACCGGTTCGCGCTCTTGCTGCTCACGCTGCACAGCGCGTGAGGTCAGCGCGTCGCGCCGAGCCGCGCGCTCTTGGCGCTCTCGAACGCGAGCCACGCGAACGGCAAGAGCGACAACGCCTTCAACATCGGCGCCTGCGCGTCGAACGAGCTGCCGTGGGCGGCCGCGGCGAGCGCGTACATGCGCGAGCCCACGACCGGCGCCAAGGCAATGGCGCCTACGACTCGGGAAGTGCGCTCGTCTGCGAGCAGCGTCGCCACGCACCATCCCATGAAACCGTCGACCAGGGTCGCCTCGAGGCGTTGGCCTAACACCTGGTACGCGAAATGGGCGAGTCGGTCGTGGCGAATCCATTCGCTCAGCGCTTGAAGAGTGAAGATCGCCGCCAAGGCCCCGGCGGCTCCCGAGCCCAAACGAGTCGCCCAGCGGGGCGCTCTGAAATCGAACGCGGCGAGCGACAGGAGACCTGAGCCGAGCGCGAGCATGCCGTGAACGACCACGCTTGCGTCTGCACCCGCGAGCGCCTCGTAAAGCGCCGCGATCGGCAAGGCCAGAAGCAGCGCGCTGGAGCCAAACAGCCCGCGAGTCGATCTCATCCTCGACTCCGGCTCCTGGCGCCGACGGCGGCTCGAAGCGCCAACCCGCGGCGCGTCACGAGCTGCGTCGATTCGTTTCCACCCAGCGCGCGAACGCTTGCACGAACTGGCGCAGGAAATCGCGAGTCCCTTCGCTCTGGATCGAGCCATCCCCGGCGAACAGCT
This sequence comes from Deltaproteobacteria bacterium, assembly GCA_031396315.1. Lineage (GTDB taxonomy): Bacteria > Myxococcota_A > UBA9160 > UBA9160 > UBA6930 > VGRF01. The sequence continues at coordinate 3,776 of JANNKN010000462.1, read as the reverse complement.
TCGCGGCGCCTCCGACATAGGCCTCGGGCTGCGGCATCGCCGGCATGTCGAGGAACACCAGGGACTGGCGCACATGGTGATTCGCGCCGAAGCCACCGATCGCACCCGGCGAGAGCGTGATCACGGCGCACGGCTTACCGCTCCACGCGCTCTGGCCGTAGGGCCGCGAGCCGACATCGATCGCGTTCTTGAGCACGCCGGGAACCGAGCGGTTGTACTCGGGTGTCGCGAACAGCACCGCGTCCGCTCGCCGTATGCGCTCACGGAATTCGCGCCAGGCCGCGGGCGGATCGGGGTCGAGATCCTCGTCGTAGTGAGGCAGGTCGCGGATCTCGACGATCTCGAGGCGAAGGCTCGACGGCGCCAGCGCCGCGAGCGCGTGAGCGAGCTGACGGTTGTACGAGCCTTTGCGCAGGCTCCCGACGATCACGGCGACGTCGCGCGCGGCCATCACTGTGCCTCGAGCTTCGCGTCCATCGTGATCGTCGCGTTGAGCACGCGCGACACGGGGCAGCCCGCCTTGGCGTTGCCCGCGGCAGTCGCGAACGCTTGCGCGTCGGCGCCCGGGACCGCGGCGCTCACGTCGAGGTGCACCGCGGTAATCGTGAAGCCTGCGTCGGTCTTCTCCAGCGTGACGGTCGCCGTCGTCTCGATCCGCTGCGCGGTCAAGCCCGCGCTCCCGAGCTGCCCCGACAGCGCCATCGAGAAGCAGCCCGCGTGCGCGGCAGCGATCAGCTCCTCGGGATTCGTACCGACACCGTTCTCGAAGCGTGTCCCGAACGAGTACTGCGTGCTCGACAGCACGCCGCTCGCCGTCGAGATCGCGCCCTTGCCTGCCTTGAGATCACCTTGCCAGATCGCGGATGCCTTGCGTTTCACTCGGGATCCTCCTTGTCATTGGGCGCTGGAAGCCGCCGTCACTAGGCGTCGAAGCCGCCGTCTATCGTGAGACTCGCGCCCGTCACATAGCCCGCCTCGGGCCCTGCGAGATGAGCGACGAACGCGGCGATCTCCTCGTCGCGCCCGTAACGCCCGAGTGCTGTCAGGCCCTTCAGCAGCTTCGCGAACTCTCCCGACGCCGGATTCATGTCCGTGTCGACTGGGCCGGGCTGAACGGTGTTGACCGTGATGCCACGCGGGCCTAGGTCGCGCGCCAGCCCGCGCGTCAGGCCAGCGACCGCCGCCTTGCTCATCGCGTACGGGGCGCCGCCGGGGAACGGCATGCGGTCCGCATTCACGCTGCCGATGCTGATGATGCGCCCGCCCGCCGTCATGTGGCGCGCGGCTTCCTGGCAGGCGACGAACACCGCGCGCACGTTCACCGCGAACATCCGGTCGAAGTCGGCGAGCGAGAACTGATCGAGCGGCGCCATCGTCGCCACGCCGGCGTTGTTGACGAGCACGTCGAGGCGACCGAGCGTGTTCGCCGTCACGGCGATGGCATCGCGCAGCGCGAGCTCGTCGGCGCTGTCGGCGCGCAGCGCGAGGCCGCGGCGGCCCTCGGCCTCGATTGCGCGCACCACTTCCTCCGCCTTCTCCTTCGCGCTCGCGTAGGTGATGGCGACGTCCGCTCCCTCGCGCGCGAGACGCTTCGCGATCGCGGCGCCGATGCCACGCGATCCGCCGGTAATGAATGCGACCTTTCCAGCGAGCCTTCCGCTCATGGTTTCCTCCGCCGACAACACTCGCCATCGATCGCGAGGCCGCCAAGGGTGTGCGCTGACGCCGACCTGCGCTCGGAGCGGCTCGGCGACCTCGGTTTGCGCTCCGCACTAGGCTTTGGAGATGGGCGCAGACCTCACCTCGCCGCGCGACCGCTGGGTGCTCTTCCTCGGCATCGCGGTGCTGTCGCTGGCGCTCCTCGAGCTCGCGACGGCGCTGACGCCGGCGGGCCCGGTTCTCGCGTTCTGTCCCCTGCACGGCGTCCTCTTCGTGGCCCTCGTCCGGACGGCTCGCGCACGCTGGCTCGAGTCCTTGGTCGCAGTGCTTGCGGGTGTCGTAGCGTTCGCGCTCGTCGGACCCGACCGCGGGCTGGCGCAGTGTCTCCGACACTTCGCGCCCGACGCCGCAGCGACGTGCATTGCGGCCTGGGTGATCCAGCGCAGCGCTCCCGACGGGCTCAGCCTCGGAAGATTGCGCGACGTCGTGCTGTTCGTCGGCGTCGTCGTGTTCGCGACGTTCCTGTCGGGCGTCGGCGCAGCCGCCCTGATGCCCGAGGCTGCAGGTCCAACGCGCGCGCTCTTCCGCAGCGTCTGGTCCTCGGATTTATTGGGCGCGTTCGCAGTGGCGCCCGCATTGCTCACGCTCAGCGATGGGCGCCTGCGCTCGATCCGCGCGAACCGACGCACGCGTCGCGAGCTCGTCGCGTTGCTCGCGGCGATCGTGGCGGTGACGTACGCGACTTATCACGCGACGACGCCGTTCCCGCTGCCGCGCGGCTTCCCCGCGCTGCTGCTCGTGTGGACCGCCTTCCGCTTCGGCCCGCGCGGCAGCGCCTTCGGAATGGCGCTGATGACGGTGACGGTGTTATGCGCCGTCGCGAGCGGCCAGCTCGCGGTGCTCCCGTCCCTCGGCACGAACCCGAACGCGCTGCTCTGGGAACTGCAGGGTTTCCTCTCGCTCAGCTTCGTCACCGTCTTGGTGCTGGCAGCGCTCAGCGAGGAGCGTGCGGTGCTGATCGACCGGCTCGAGGGCGAAGTGCGCGTCCTCCGCGGGCTGCTTCCGATCTGCGCGCACTGCAAGAAGATTCGCGACGACGCGGGCGATTGGCACGTCCTCGAGAGGTACCTGCAACGCCACACCGAGGCGACCTTCACGCATGGAATCTGCCCCACCTGCATGACCGCCCACTTCGGAGAGGGACTCGACCGCGAACCCTGACGCGCCGGCCGGCGCGCCTCAGACCGCTCCGTCACGCATCCGCGGCATCACGCCGACGTCGTCGAGGAATGCGCCCAGCGCGAGCGTCGCGGCGATCGCTTCGGCAGCGTCCCGCAGCGGCATCATCTTCGGAGCCGGGAACAGCCCGCGGTCGATCCACTGCTTCGTGATCTTCGCGATGCGCTCGCTGCCCCAACTCGCCGCGAACTCGGTGCCTGCGGTGTTCCCGAGCACGACGTGGATGAAGTCGACGTCGGGGTGCTCCATTCGCCACGACGCGACGAGGCCCGAGAGCGCGAGCTTCGAGACGCTGTAGAGCGAGACGCCTGGCAGCGTTTGGCGCGCGGAGTAAGAGCCGATGTAGACGGCGCGCCCCTGGCTCGCGCGCAGGTGCGGCAGCGCGGCCGCGGTGACTTGCGAAGCGCCGACGAGGTTGGCGTCGAGCACCTCACGCCAATCATCGCGCGACGCCTCGGCGAGCAAGACGAGCGGCGAGATGCCGGGCGCGTAGACGATGGCGTCGAGGCCGCCGAGCGCGGCGGCGGCGCCGTCGACCGCGCCTCGGCAATCCGCATCGCGCGCGACGTCGCAGGCGAACACGTGCGCCTCGCTTCCCGCAGCGCGCAGCGAGGCGGCGAGCGAATCGAGGCGATCCAGGCGACGCGCTGCGAGCGCGAGCCGTGCGCCCGCCTTCGCGGCGACCCCGGCAACGGCGCGACCGATGCCGGAGGATGCGCCGAGTACGAGCACGCGCTTGCCTGAGAGATCGAGCTCGACGGGCATCCGCGCCTCCGGTTCGGGGCGCGCATCCTAGCCTCAGCCGACGGCGCGCTCGCTCGAGATTCGCGTGGAGCCCGAGGTCCAAACGGGTTGCGCGGTGCGAGGAGCCGAGTTCG
>JANNKN010000414.1:0-3972 GCA_031396315.1 Deltaproteobacteria bacterium | reverse complement strand
GGCGGCGAACATGATGGAGGCGGATGCGATTGAGGGGATTGATGCGTTTCTCTCGAAGCGGGATCCGAGTTGGAAGAGGGGATGATTGGAACTCGGAGCAGGCCTTGTGCTCGCGTCGAAGACTCGACTGCCGGGCTAGGGGTTGGGGCGTGGTGCGGATCGCGCGGGGTTGACCCGCGCTCTCCGCACTTTTTTGTGGAGCAGCCGATCGGGGACTCCGGCTGGCGGAGGGGAGGGCGGCACCGCGCTACAACAGATCGGGAGACCAGATGTCTTGGTCTTGGCCGTAGCTCTCGCTGGCGAAATCCCAGTTGGTGAGGCTCATCCAGGCGAACAGGCCGGGGCTGGCTTGGTTGGCGAAGCGGTTCTGGGTCGTGCCGGTGGTGCGGAGGTCGCGGCCGAGGGTGTCGCGGGCTTCGATCGTGATGCGCGTCGGCCAGGGGTTCGTGGCGTCACGTTCGATGGTGCGGGTGCCGGCGATCAGGTTGGCTTTTTCGCCGCCGCGGACGAGGAAGCCGGTGATGACGGGCTGGATGTCGCCGCGGCCGCCGAGGCCGGGGCTCGCGAAGCTCATCGCGAGGAAGGAATCCCGCGCGCTGGCGATCGCGTAGGAGTACGCGCCGCGGGTGGTGCGGTCGTCGCGGCGCACGCTCCAGCTGCGGTCGCGCATGTCGTGCGCGTCGATCGCGATGCGGCGGCCGCGCAACGTGATCTCGCCGCGTACGCGGCAGGGCTGGTCGATGTGTCCGTGGCTCTCGCGGATGCCGGCTTCGTGCGCGGGGATTAGGCCTTCGTACTCGAGGTCGGCGGCGAAGCGCGTTCCGTCCTGATAAGTGACGCGGTAGCGGCGCAGCGGCTCGAGCACGTCGTAGCGCAGCGCGCCGAGCGCGAGGCGGTCGAGGTTCGTCGTCGGCAGCGGCAAGTGCCAATCAGCGCGGTGGTAGAGCGCGCGCCAGGGCTCGTGCGCGGAGTGATCCCAGACGCTGACGGCGAGCGAGCAGACGCCCTGGTTCGGACGGAAGAGCGGGTAGAAGCAGCCGCTCAGTCGCTTTTCCGGGTGCGCGAACGAGAACCAGCACGTCTCGCTCCACCAGGGATCGTTCGACGCGGGCGGGTGGAAGCGGTCGTCGTCGGGCGTGAGCACGCGGGCGTCTCCAGGCATTAGGGGCGGATCAGGTGCGGGAGGCTCGCGAGCGGCTTGGTCGCCGTTGCGGCCAGCATCGGCCAGAGCGCGAGCCGTGCGGCGCCGAGGCTCGCGAGCCACGCGAGCCAGACCGCGTCTTCGCTCGCGGGCGCTCGCTCGATGCGCGCTGCCGCAGCGCTGCGGCCTGCGCCGAGCGTCGCCGGCGCGGCGCCAAGCCCGCGGGCGAGCGTTTCGCCTTCGAACTCGCGCACCGCGTTGCCCGCGCGCGCGTCGGCAGCGAGGTGCATCGCGAGCAGCAGTGATCCCTGCGCACGACGCTGCGGTTCGCCGCTCAGCGCCGGCAGCAGGATCGCGCCGAGATCGCCCAGCAGCGCGTCGGCAACCTCGGCGCTGTCGCTCGGCTCCGCGGCTGCGAGCGGCGCGGGCTCTCGCAGCGCAACGCCCGCGAGCTCCGCCAGCGCGCGCGGTAGCAGCGCATCGAGTAATGCGATCAGCGCGAAGTAGATCGAGCGATCGAGCGTCTTCGCGCCGTTGTCGAGCGCGGCTTGGCACGAGACGAGCCAGCGCAGCATCACGAACGCGCGGTAGTAGGCGACGCGCGCGGGGTCGACCGGCAGGTTCGTGCGCTGCGACCACCGCGCGAGCTGCGCCGTGAGGTCTCCCGCATCGCGCGTCATGTGGTGGCCGCGGAACGCGAGCCAGCCGAGGTCGTCCATCGGATCGCCGAGGTGCGCGAACTCCCAGTCGAGTAATGCCGTCACGCGCGTGCCGTCGTGCAGAAAGTTCCCGGGGCCGACGTCGCCGTGACACAGCACGGTGTGCGGGCTCTCGGGGGCATGGCGCCCGAGCCAGCCGAACGCGAAGTGCGCGAGCGGCGACGGGCGGCGCACGCGCGCGTCGAAGATGCGGCGCCAGAGCGCGAGCTCTTGGCGCGCGTGGTCGCGTGGAGCCTGCGGGCGCGCAAAGCCGGGCAACGCCAGCCGCGCGGCGTCGACGCCGTGCAGCTCCGCGAGCGACTCGGCGTAGTCGAGCATCAGGCTCGCGCGCTGCGCCGCAGGCAGCGCATCGAGCTCGGGCGAGCCCTGTGCGCGCTCGACGAGCAGCGCATCTTCGCGCGCCGCGAGTAGTGCGGGGATGCGCACACCGCTGCCGGCCAGCGCGCGATACGCCGCCGCCTCGCGCGCAAGGGAGAGCTCGGTACCCGCGACGGGGCCGTCGCCGGTATCGACGCGCAGCACGCACTCGCGCCCGTCCGCGCCGCGCAGCAGCCAGGTCGCGCGCGAGGCGCCCGCGCCGAGGCGCTCCGTGTGGGCGAGCGGCGCAGCGAGCTCGCGCTCGGCGAATTCGCGGTGTGCGCCCGAGAGCGTCACCGCGCGCTCACGCGAGTGTCACGCAGACAGTGCGTACCGAAGGCTTGCATGACGGCGCACGATAGGCGCACGCGGCGCGCAATCGCGAGGCGCGCGAAATGTGGGCCGGCGAGGCTACGCTGCGCGCCCCGGTCCCGAGGAGAATGCAACTTGAGCGAAGCGACGGCCTGGAGACGCTGCAGCGTATGCAAGAACCCGATCGCGCTCGGAGCGATCCATCAGGTCTGCAGCGTGTCGACCTGTAACCGCCCGCGCACCGGTCTGGTGTTTTGCTCGGTGACTTGTTGGGAGATTCACCTGCCGGAAGCGAACCACCGCGAGGCTTGGGCCGTCGAGCGGCGCGCTCCTACCTCGCTCGATCCCGAGGCAGCCGCTGCCGCTGCTGCCGCTGGACAGCGCCGCCTCGTGCGCCCCGCGCAGAGCGCTCCGGCGCCCCCGCCCGTGCCCACGGAAGTGCTGATCGTCGCGAGCCGGCTCCGCGACTACGTGCGCGCGAAGTCCGGCTACAACACGAGCGACCGCGTACTTGAGCCACTCTCCGAGATCGTGCGCCGCGTCTGCGATCAAGCCATCGAAAACGCGCGCCGCGACGGTCGAATGACTGTGTTAGACAGAGACGTCCCGACGGAGTGAATCCATCACCCGCACAGTGGCCGGCCCGTGCTCGGTAGTCGCACGCTACAGGAGTTCGTCATGGCAACTACCCTCGAAGGCAAGGCGGTGCTCGTGACGGGCGGCGGCACGGGCATCGGGCGCGCCTGCGCGCAACGACTCGCAGCGGACGGCGCGGCAGTGACGATCGTTGGCCGCACCGCGAGCAAGCTCGAGGATGCGGCGAAGCGGATCTCTCAGGTCGCGGCACACGGCGGCAGTGCCCACTGGCTCGCGGCCGACGTCACGGACGAAGCCGACGTGCAGCGCGCGATCGCGAAGGCGATGGAGCCGACAGGCAAGCTCGATGGCCTCGTCGCGAACGCGGGCGGTGGCGGCGCGCTGCTGCCGCTCCATCTGCAGGACACGAAGGAGTTCCTGCGCGTGCTGCACCTCAACGTGCTCAGCACCTTCCTGTGCATCAAGCACAGCGTGCCGCCCATGGTCGCGGCCGGCGGCGGCTCGTTCGTCGGCATGTCCTCGATCGCGGGCGGGCAGACGCATCCGTACTTCGGCGCGTACACCGCGGGGAAGGCCGGCATCGAGGCGCTGATGCGCAACGCCGCCGACGAGTTCGGCCAGAGCGGCCTGCGCTTCAACGCGGTGCGCCCCGGCTTCATATCGACCGAGATCATGGAAGGTGTGCCGCGCTACAGCGCGACTTATCTGAGCTACATCGAGAACACGCCGATGAACGACGTCGGCGAGCCCGAGCAGGACGGCGAAGTCGTGCGCTTCCTGATCGGCCCCGAATCGAGCTGGGTGACGGGCCAGATCATCCACGTCGACGGCGGCCACGGCCTGCGC
>JANNKN010000405.1:0-3770 GCA_031396315.1 Deltaproteobacteria bacterium | reverse complement strand
GCCGCCTCGACGTTGCTGATTGCGCTGTCGATAAAGCTCGCCTGACGAAAGAGGTGCCGATCGAGCCGCATACCGGCCGGCATGGTCTTTTCGATCTCGTCGAGCGCTGTGTCGATGCTCTTTGTCAGCAAAAGCGTGTTGATGCCCGGCTGCTTCTGCACCGAGCGCGTGACACAATGCGGTGCGAGGAGGCGGGCATGGCCGAGATCGAGTTCGACGAGTGGATGAGCGATGCGGATGCGGCGCTCTGGCATGCGGAGCGGGATCCGAGGCTGCGCTCGACGATCGCGCTGGTGTGCGAGCTCGACCGCGCGCCCGATCGCGCGCGCTTCGACGAGTCGATCGCGTACACGCTCGCGCAGATTCCGCGGCTGCGGCAGCGCGTTGCGCAGGACGCGCTCGGGCTGGCGCCGCCGCGCTGGGAGGAGGATCCGCATTTCGATCTGCGCTTCCACGTGCGGCACGCGACGCTCGGCGGGCAAGGCTCCCTGCGCGCGCTGCTCGACATGGCGGAGCCGATCGCGATGCAGGCCTTCGACAAGGACCGGCCGCTCTGGGAGCTCTACCTGGTGGACGGCCTCGCCGGCGGCCGCGCAGGCATGATCCTGAAGCTGCACCACGCCGTGTCGGACGGGATGGGCCTCGTGCGCATGACGAGCGCGCTGGTCGAGCGCACGCGCGAGCGCGATCCGCGCAAGGCCGAGGCGAGCGCCGAGTTCGCGGGCGGCAGCGAGCGCAGCGAGGGGGAGCGCCTGCGCGATGCCGCGCGCCACCGCGGTGCCCAACAAGTCGGCAGCGCGCAGCGTCTCATGCGCGGTCTCGCCGCCGGCGCGGCGAGCTTCTTGCGCGATCCGCGCGCGGCGCTGGAAGACGCGCGCGAGACCACGGAGTCGATCGCGCGCTCGCTCCGGCCCGTCAGCGAGCCGATGTCGCCGATCATGCGCGAGCGCGGCATGGCGCTGCGCCTGTCGGCCTTCAGCGTGCCGCTCACCGACTTGAAGCGCGCGGGCGATGCGCTCGGCGGCACGCTCAACGACGCCTTCGTCACCGCGATCGCCGGCGGCCTGCGCCTCTATCACGAGAAGCGCGGCGCGCCGGTGGACGAGCTGCGCATGACGATGCCGATCAACCTGCGCGACGGGGAGAAGGCCCAAAAGGCGGGCAACCAGTTCGCGCCGGCGCGTTTCCTCGTGCCGGTCGGCATCGCGGATGCGCGCGAGCGCCTGCGCGAGATCCAGGCGCGCGTGCGCGAGCAGCGCGGCGAGCGCGCGCTGCCGTGGATCGACGACATCATGGGCGTGATCAACTCGCTGCCGCGTGCGGCCTCGCTCGCGCTGATCGGCAGCATGTTGAAGGCGATCGACTTCGTGACCAGCAACGTGCCCGGTCCGCGCTTCGCGGTGTATCTCGCGGGCGCGAAGATCGAGCGCATGTTCCCGTTCGGTCCGCCCGCGGGCGCGGCGCTGAACGTCACACTCTACAGCTACGACGGCGCCTGCCAGATCGGCGTGAATTGCGACCGCGCCGCGGTGCCCGACGCCGAGCTGCTGAGCGAGTGCCTCGAGCGCGGTTTCGACGAGCTGTTCGCGGCAGCGGGAGCCGAAGCGAGCGCTTAGGGCGGGCTCAGGCCTTCAGCGACACCGCCTTCACGAGCTCCTCGAGCGATTCGTTGAACAGATCCTTGAAGCGCCACAGGTCCGGCACGAGCTCGCGACAGGAGATCAGCCCCCAGTCGAGGTGATCGCGGTAGCTCTGCACGGTGATGTTGAGCCCCTGGCCCTCGGCGACTGCCGACACCGGATAGAACGTCTGCATTTCAGCGCCCGCGCAGTACAACGATTCGCGCGGGCCCGGCACGTTCGAGATCACCACGTTGAACGGCGGGTTCATGCGGTCGAAGATCTTCGTGCGCGCAACGATGCGTGCGGCCTGCGCGACCAGCGCCGGAGTCGCCACCTGGGTCCAGTCCTGCAGCAAGTTCGCGGGCACGGCTTCCGACGCGCGCTTGGCGCTCGCCATCGCCTCGTGGATCCGGCGCAGCCGCTCGAGCGGATCCTCGATGTCGGTGGCGAGTGTGCAGAGGATGCTGCCGACGCGGTTCGTGTACGCCTGCTTCTCCTCGGCGCTGCGAATCGAGACGGGAATCATTGCCATCAGCGGCTCTTTCGGGAGCGCCTTCTTCTCCTCGAGGTAACGCCGCAGCGCGCCGGCGCTGATCGCCATCACGACGTCGTTGAGCGTCGTACCCGCGGCGCTCTTCACCTTCTTCACCTCGTCGAGCGATTGCGAGAAGAAGGCGAGACGGCGGTGCGGCGTGATCGAGCGGTTGAAGGGCGTGCGCGGCGCGGGCGTCTGCGGGATCGGGTCCGCGTCCACCTCGGCGGTGCGGCGCCGTAACAAGTCGCCCGCGATCGGGATGCGGTCGAGACCGAGCGTGTTCACCGCCGAGGCCAGCGCCTCGTTCGACTGCGTCACGCTGCGCACGGTGCGGATCGCCATGCGCAGCACACGATCCGGCGCGCGCACGAGCCCGCCGAGCCCGCGCAGCAGCATCTCGCCGCCACCCGGAATGCGATCCGGCACCCACGGCCGCTTCGGCGGCGCGACCACGGCACCCTCCGGCACGCGATCCAGCAACACTTGCATCATCTCGGCGCCGGAGACGCCGTCGATCGTGCAGTGGTGGATCTTCGTGTAGAGCGCGACCTGGCCGTTTGCGAGGCCCTCGATCACGTACATCTCCCAGAGCGGCCGCGCGCGGTCGAGCGCGCGGCCGTGGATGCGCGCGACCAGCTGCGCGAGCTGCTCGTCGTCGCCCGGCGCCGGCACCGCCACGTGGCGCAGGTGGAAATCGAGGTCGAAGTCGGGGTCCTCGATCCAATACGGGTGATCGAGGTTGAGCGGCACTTCCGCGAGCCGCCGGCGGTACGGCGGCAGCAGATGCAGGCGCTCCTTCAGCGTGCGTTCCATCGCGGTGTAGAGCGACTCGCCGCTGAGCCCGCGCACGTCGTACATGCAGAGTGAGCCGACGTGCCCGAGCTGGCCGCCCGCTTCCATGGTGAGAAACGTGTTGTCGAGGCCCGAGAGTTGCTGCATGGAGAGCTCCGGTGGTGTTAGGGCGAGACGGGCGCCGCGGCGCCGAGCGGGAGATCGGAGGACGCCGAGCCGAGCACCGCGTGCGAGAGATCCGCCAGCGACGCGCGCAGGCAGTCCTCGTAGAAGTCGGGATCGGGCAGCATCTGGCGGCACGAGGTGAAGGCGATCACAGCCTTGCCGTTGTAGCTGCCGACGGGATGGATCAGCCCCATGCCGTCCATCACTGGGCCCATGCCGAACTGCGCAACGAGCAGCGCGCCCGCCGAATAGAGCGGAACCTGGGGCCCCGGCACGTTTGTGATGACCGTATTCAGGAACGGCCGAACGCGGTTCGCGAGCCCGAGCCGCGTGGCGGTTCGCCAGCCGAGGCCGGCGAGGCCACCGGGGATGAACTGCCCCATGTCGGTCATCGTGCGCGCGCCGATCGCCTCCGCGAGCTTCTTCGAGTGCTGCGTCGCTTCGTGCACCGCGCGCAGGCGCTCGCCCGCGTCGGCGACGTCGCTGCGCAGCGCCACGCTCATGCTCGACACCCGGTTGCCGGCCGCGCCCTTCTCGTCGTCGCTGCGCACGGAGATCGGGCACATCGCGATCAACGATTCCTTCGGCAGCTCTCGCTTCGCGTCGAGATAATTGCGCAGACCCCCGCCGCAGATCGCCAGGATCACGTCGTTGAC
>JANNKN010000315.1:0-6173 GCA_031396315.1 Deltaproteobacteria bacterium | reverse complement strand
GATGGGGGGTTTCGGCTTGTTCGCACCGGCAGCTAAGCGAGAGCGCCTCGATGGCGCTCTCGCTTCGATCTCCCAAATAACTACGGATTCGCGCCCCAGGTTCCACCGCGCCACGCCGGCGCAGGGGCGGGCGGGGCGGGTGCCGTCGCAGCGCAGGGCCCGGTTCCCGCCCATCGAGCAGCACACCGCCGAGTCGCGAGCCGGGGCCGCGAGCGCGAAAGCACGCCCACACGCCGGGCACCACCTCCACCCAACCCCGAACATCTCGACGCCAAGGGCCCGAAGTCGCGACCACCCGCCCCGCCCGGCCCTGCGCCGCCTCGATGCTCTTCCTCCGGGGCGTCCCGCTACGCCAGCACCGCCTCGATCAACCGCGGCCCCGGCTCGCCGAGCGCAAGCTTCAGCGCGTCCACCAACTCGCTGTCAGTCGCAACACTCACGCCCGGTACGCCGAAGCCCTTCGCCAAGCTCGCCCACTCGATTGTCGGGTGGCCGAGATCCGTCAGCGCGCGCGCCTTCGGTCCCGGCTCGGCGACACCCGCCCGCGCGAGCTCCGCCTGCAGGATTCGATACTTGCGATTCGCGCACACGACGACGGTCACGTTCGCGCTCTCGCGCGCCATCGACCACAACGCTTGCAGCGTGTAGAGCCCGCTGCCGTCGGCCTGGAACGCGATCACGCGGCGATCCGGGCAGGCGATCGCGGCGCCGAGCGCCGTCGGCAGGCCTTGCCCGATCGCTCCGCCTGTTAGGCCGAGCATGGTGTGCGGCGCGGCGTTCGGCGCGAACGTGGCATTCCAAGGCAGCCCGCTGGTGGCGGCCTCGTTCACGACGATCGCGTTCTCGGGTTGCAACGCGGCGAGCGCGCGCCCGAGGTTGCTCAGGTCGAGCTTCGCGCCCGTCGGCGCGAACGGCTCCGCGGCGCGCGGCGCGAGCGCGAACTTCGCTGGCGCACCTAATTCGTCGGCGAGCGCCTCGAGTGCCGCGGTCGCATCGACGCCCGCGTCCGGATCCGCGAGCGCGACCAGCGGCGCGTTCGGCGGCGCGAGGCGCGAGGCCTCGTTCGGGTAGCCGAAGAAGCCGACCGGCTCGCGCGCGCCCGCGAGCACGATGCCCTTCACGTTCGCGAGTGCGGCGCGGCCTTGGTCAGGGAAGTAGGGCAGGCCCGCGAAGCTCGGAAGCTGTCGGCCGCGCTCGACGCGGGCAGGGAACGTCTCGAGCAGCACTAGCGCGCCGCTCGCCGCCGCAATGCGCGCTGCCGCGAGCAGGCCGCGCTCGCCGAGCGCATCGCTGCCGAGCAGCACGCAGCCGCCGCCAGCGCGCAGCACGCGCGCGGCCTCGCGCACGAGCTCGGGCGCAGCGGTCGGCGGCGCCATGCGCTTCGTGGGCGTGAGCGGTGCGGTGGCGGCTTCCCACTGGCAGTCCGCCGGCAAGATCAGCGAGGCGATGCATGCGGGCCGGCCGAGCGCCGCCGCGACCGCCGACGCGCTCGCTTCTGCCATCTCGGAAGGGCTCTTCACGCTGCGCGTCCAGCCGCTCCAGCTCGTGAGCAACGAGATCTCAGAGGTGAGGGGCGCATCGAAGGCGAGGTGGCCCGTAGTCTGGTCGCCAATCCAGTTGATGAGCGGTACGCGCGCGCGCCGGGCGTTGTGCAGGTTCGCGAGGCCGTTGGCGAAGCCGGGCCCGAGGTGGAGCAAGGTCGCGGCAGGCCGGCCGCTCATGCGGGCGTAGCCGTCGGCCGCGCCGGTGCAGACGCCCTCGAACAGCCCGAGTACCGCGCGCACACCGGGCGTCTTGTCGAGCGCCGCGACCAGCGGCATCTCGGTCGTGCCGGGGTTCGCGAAGCACACCTCGACGCCCCCGCGCCGCGCCGTCTCGAGCAACACTTCTGCACCGTTCATTGCGCCCTCCGTGAGAACGAGCGCAGCATCGCGCAACTCGCCGGCTCGGGGTGATGGAATGGCGCGCCGCGGCAGCGAAAAAGCCCTGGAGGACGGGGAGTCCGGCCCCTATCGTGCCGCGCGCCGCGACCGGGGTGCCACGCCGCTCGGTCGCTGCGGGGAGCCCGCACAGCCGTCACCCCGGCACGCGCCGCTCCCACTCACGCCACGCCCCTGTTCCCCGAAGCCTGCTCAGGAGAAGTCATGACGGTCGACGTCCTCGCTCTGATTGCCAGCGTGCTCGCCATCGGCGCCGCTGGGCTCTGGTACCGCGCCGTGCTCGCGGCTCCGACTTCCACCGACAAGGCCAACGAGATCGCGGCCGCGATTCGCTCCGGCGCGGAAGCGTTCCTCAGCCGCCAGTACCGCACGATCGCGATGGTGGGCGTGCCTCTCTTCTTCCTGATCGGCTTTTTGCCCGCACTCGGCTGGTGGTACGCAGGCGGCTTTGCCGTCGGCGCGCTGGCGAGCGCAGCGGCCGGCTTCATCGGCATGAACGTCTCGGTGCGCGCAAACGTGCGCGTCGCGAAGGCCGCCAGCAGCGGCTTCGGTCCGGCGTTCGATCTCAGCTTCAAGGGCGGCGCCGTCACCGGCATGATGGTGGTGGGCGCGGGCCTGCTCTCGCTGACCGCGATCGTGATGGTGATGCACGCTCAGGGCTACACGAAACCCGACGCGCTGATCGGGCTCGCGTTCGGCGGCTCGCTGATCTCGGTGTTCGCGCGGCTCGGCGGCGGCATCTTCACGAAAGGCGCCGACGTCGGCGCCGACCTCGTCGGCAAGGTCGAGGCGAACATTCCCGAGGACGATCCGCGCAACCCGGCCGTGATCGCCGACAACGTGGGCGACAACGTCGGCGATTGCGCTGGCATGGCGGCCGACCTGTTCGAGACCTACGGCGTGACCGCCACCGCCGCGATGCTGCTCGGCCACATTCTGTTCCCCGGCAGCGACGCGATGTTCCTGTATCCGCTCGCGATCGGCGCGGTCGGCATCGTCGGCTCGATCGTCGCGGTGTTTTTCGTGCGCATCTCCGAGCCCGCTGCGGGCGAAACGCCTGCGGTGATGGGCGCGATGTACAAGGGCCTCGCGATCGCCTCGGTGCTGATGCTCGTGGGCGTCTGGTTCGTGAACGGCGATACCGCGATTCCTGCTGCCGACGCGAACGGCCAGGCGATCACCGGGATGGCGCTCTGGCTGTGCGCGCTGATCGGCGCGGTTGTTACGGGCGCGATGATGGCGGTGACCGACTACTACACCGGCGGCAACTCGCCCCACGTCATTCACATCGCGAACGCGAGCAAGGGCGGTCACGCGACGAACATCATCGCGGGCCTCGCGGTGGGCATGCAGTCCACCGTGGTCCCCGTGCTCCTGATCGTTTCGGCGATCTACCTGACCTACGCCCAAGCCGGCCTGTACGGCGTCGGCATCGCGGCGATGAGCATGCTCTCGCTCGGCGGCATCGTGGTCTCGATCGACGCCTACGGCCCGATCACGGACAACGCCGGCGGCATCGCCGAGATGGCCGACCTCGGTAAAGAAGTGCGCGCGGTGACCGACCCGCTCGACGCGTTCGGCAACACCACCAAGGCGGTGACGAAGGGCTACGCGATCGCGTCGGCCGGGCTCGCCGCGGTGGCGCTGTTCGCGACTTTCATCGAGGACCTGAAGACCGCGAACATCGTGGCGAGCTTCATGCTCAACGATCCGCGCGTGATCGCTGGGCTCTTCATCGGTGCGATGACGCCGTTCGTGTTCGCCTCCTTCGCGATGAACGCGGTGGGCGAAGCCGGCCTGAAGGTCGTCGAGGAAGTGCGCCGCCAGTTCCGCGAGATCCCCGGCATCATGGATGGCACGGGCAAGCCGGACTACCGCACCTGCGTGGACATCGTGACGAAGTCGGCACTACGCCTGATGATCGTGCCTGCGCTGATCCCGGCCGTGATCCCGGTGCTGGTCGCATTCGCGCTCGGCGCCGAGGGCCTCGGCGGCCTGCTGATCGGCTCGATCATTTGCGGCGTCTGCCTCGGCATCTCGATGACGACCGGCGGCGCAGCTTGGGACAACGCCAAGAAGTACATCGAGAGCGGCGCGCTCGAGGGCGAGCAGAAGGGCAGCAACGCGCACAAGTCCGCCGTCACCGGCGACACCGTCGGCGACCCGTACAAGGACACCGCAGGCCCGGCCATCAACCCGATGTTGAAGCTGATCAACATCGTGGCGCTGCTGCTGATTCCGTTCCTCGCCTAACGAGCGGGGCACGCAAGGAGAACCCGCCACGTCCGAGCGAGACCCGCGCGACAAGCTGCGCCCGGAGCTGGGGCTCCAGGATGCAGTCTTCCTCGTCGTCGCGTCGGTCGTCGGCTCGGGCATCTTTCTCACGCCCGGGGAGATCGCAGATCGCATCCCGCACGCGGGCCTGATCTTCGCGGCGTGGATCGTCGGCGGCTTGCTGTCGCTGGCCGGCGCGCTCGCAAACGCCGAGCTCGGCGCGATGTTCCCGCATGCCGGCGGTGATTACGTCTACTTGCGCCGCGCGTTCCATCCGCTCGCAGGCTTCGTGGTCGGTTGGATCACGTTCTTCGCGATCTTCGCCGGCACGGTGGCGACGCTGGCGGTGGGCTTCGCGGAGCGCGTCGGCGCGATCTACGGCTGGGCGCTGCCGGCCGTGCTGGGCTTCGCCGCGATCACGACGCTGCTCTGCAGCTGGCTCAACGTCGCCGGCGTGAAGTACGGCGCGTGGGCGAACAACGCTACCGGTTACGTGAAGGTGGTCGCGCTGTTCGCGTTCGGCCTGATCGCGCCGTTCACGGGCCGCGGCGACGTCGCCGTTCACGGGCCGCGGCGACGTCGCGAACCTGACGCCGCTCGTGAGCGGCGCCAGCGAGGCCGCGGGGATCGGCGCGTTCGCGCTCGCGATGTCGCCGGTGCTGTTCAGCTATCTCGGCTGGAACGCCGTCGTCTACGTCGCGAGCGAGATCCGCGATCCGCAGCGCAACCTCCCGCGCGCGCTCTTCATCGGCCTCGCGCTCTGCACCTCGATCTATCTGGTGATCAACGCGGTCTATCTCTACGCGCTGCCGCTCGCGGAGCTGCGCAGCGTGGACGACGTCGGGCGTGCGACGGCGACCGTCTTGTTCGGCGCGATCGGCGGGAAGCTGATCCAGGGCTTCGTGCTGATCTCCATTCTCGGCACCCTGAACGCGACGATCCTCGTGGGCGCGCGCATCGCGTACGCGATGGCGCTCGACGGGCTGTTCGTGCCTGGCGTCGAGAAGGTGCACGAGCGCTACGCGACGCCAGCGACCGCGCTTTGGCTGCAGGCCGCGGTCTCGATCGCGATCATCGCGCTGCTACAGAGCTACCCGGGCGCGCTCGACTTCACGACGTTCGCGATTCTGCTCGCGACCAGCGCCGACGTGGTCGCGCTGTATGCGCTGCGCACGCGTCAACCGGACCTCCCGCGCCCGTATCGAGCTTGGGGCTATCCGGTCGTGCCAGCGCTGTACTTGGTCACGAACGTCGCGATCGCGATCTCGCTGCTGTTCGGCTCGCCGAAGGCCGCGCTCGTGAGCCTCGCGGTGTCCGCGGTGAGCCTGCCGTTCTATTACGTGTTCTCGCGCCGGCGCCGCGCGGTTTGAGCGCAATCCAGGAGGGGTTCCGATGATCGACTTCGCAATCGAACACACGCTCGCGCCCGTCGACGCGAAGATCGCTGCGACCGCGAACCCCCGTCATCGCGCGCTGCTCCAGAACTTCCGCGAACACCTCGTCGCGGAGCTCGCGGGCGATGTCGAGGCGATCATGAAGACCCAGTGCGCGGACCCTCGGTATCACTTCTACGGTTCGGGCACCGGCGACTTCGGTCCGAAGGGCGGCGCCGCCGTGCGCGGCTTCTACTCGAACATCTTCGCGCTCGGCTATAACAAGCTGCGCTACGTCGCCGACCGCTTCGTGATCGACGACCGCACGCTCTTCCACGAAGGCCAGATGGACATCGTCTTTCCCGGCCGCGCGCTGCAAGCGATGGGCATCCCCTGCGACGACCTCTCAGGGAACTACGTCTTCTCGTATCGCCAAGCCGCCATCTTCCACTACGACGAGCACGGCGTCTGCACAGGCGAAGACACCTACAGCGATGGCCCACTGACGCCCGATCGCCTCCGCAAGCTGACCCCCGCCGAGGTAGCGACGCTCCCGCGCCGCTAACAACTCGAGTGACGCCGACGA
>JANNKN010000548.1:0-2059 GCA_031396315.1 Deltaproteobacteria bacterium | reverse complement strand
CATGGTTTTGGGCTCCTCCGCTCAGCGCGCGAGTGATTATTGAAGGTAGTTCGTTCCCCCGAGGCGCGCGGCCTTCGGGTCGATGCGCACGTGCACGATCGCGAGCTTGCCCGCCGCGAGCGCGCGGTCGAGTGCGGGGCGGATCTGCTCGGGACGCTCCACGTGCTCGGCGTGCCCGCCCACCATCTCGGCCATCAGGTCGTAGCGCGCTGGCAGCAGCGAGGCGATTTGCGGCGCGCCCGGCGGCATGAACGCGTCCTGCAGCATGTGGCCGGCGATGCCCTCGTTGTTCGCGACGACCAGCACCGGCGCGGCGCCGACGCGCATCGCGGTCTCGACGCTCATCGCCGCGGCGCCAAAGGCGTAGTCGCCGAGCACCGCCACGCTCGGCTTGTCCGGGCACGCGAGCTTCGCGCCGATCGCGTAAGGCGCGCCGACGCCCATGCAGCCCGTGGTGCCGGCGTTGAGGCGGCCTCGGTTCTCGTAGCTCGGCAGCATCGCACGGCAGATGCCCATGATCGTCTCGCCTTCCTCCGTAACAATCGCGTCGCGGGGCAGGGCGGCGGCGACCTCCTGGACCAACCGGTAGGGGTTGATCGGAATCGAGTCGTCCTGGATCGCCTTCGCCGCGCCCGCCTCGTTGCGCTCGCGCTCGGCGCGGAGCGAAGAGAGCCAAGCACCGCCGGTACTGCGCAGCTTGCGCTTCGAGACAGCGCTCGCGAGCTGCTCGGTCGCGACGGCGGCGTCGGCGACGATGCCGAGTGTGAGCTCGGCGCCCGAGGTCATCTCCTCGGGCGAGAGGTCGATTTGTACGATCTTGGCGCCCTTCGCGAAGCGGCGGCCGAGGCCGAAGATCCAATTGAAGCGCCCACCAATCATGAACACGACGTCGGCATTCTTCATCGCGTGAGAGCGCGCCGCGTTCGCGAAGTTCGGGTGATCGTCGGGCAGCGTGCCGCGCGCCATGGGCGAGGTGATGTACGGAATGCCGAGATCGACGAGCTTCGTCAGTGCCGCGCGCGCGTCGGCCCAGGCCGCGCCTTTGCCGATCAGTAGGAGCGGCCGCTCGGCGGATTCGAGCAGGTCCGCAGCCCGCACGATGGCGTCGGGGTCGGGGTGCATGCGTGTGATCGGCGTCGGAGCGTAATAACGCACGGATTCCTCGGCGACCTTGCGCGAGACGAGGTGGCCCGGGAAATCGAGATACACGCCGCCGGGCCGCCCTTCGAGCGCCTTCGCGAGCGCGAGGTGGATCCACTCGCCGATCCGCTCCGTCGCGTCGACCTGCCCAGTCCATTTGCATACGGGCTTCGCCGCTGCGACTTGATTGAGCTCCTGGAACGCGCCGAGGCCGAGGGTTCCGCCGAATGCGGAACCGCCGAGTACGACGAGTGGCATCGCGCTCTCGGTCGCGACGTAGAGCGGCGTGATCGCGTTCGTCATCGCGGGGCCGGAGCCCACGACGAGCACGCCGGGCTTCTTCTTCTGCCAGCCCCAGCTCGACGCCATGAAGCCACCGTTGATCTCATGGCGGCAGCCGACGACTTTGAGGCCTTCCTGTGCGCCGCCGCCGAACAGCTCGATCATGGGGCCGGCGACGACGCCGAACATCGTGTCGATGCCGGACTTCTTCAGCTGACGAGCTGCGATGACACCGCCGTTGATTTCTGCCATGGGACTGGTCCTTTGGATTTTGGCGACGCTACCACGGGGGGTCTGCGGGTGAGTCTCGGTGCGGGCTCCGCGGCTGGAGCGGGGCCGGGGGCGGCTCCAGCGAATGGCTCGCTCGCCCCTGGGTGTTGGCGCGCATCGCAGAGCCTCGCGCGCCGAGCTCTACCGGGCGCTTCTGTTGGGGGCTCGGCTGCGCTTTATTTCGCCTCCGCCGCCCCCGGCCCCACTCCTGCCGCTCGTGCTCGGCGTGCGACACGGATTCTTCTTGGGAGGGGCGCGGATCGGCCTTGGCGGAGATCCCGGTGGCGCACCCCAGCCGCTTTCGGCGCTCAATGGCTACCAGCATCTGATATATGCCCGGATTGACACACGGACTTATGGCGATCTC
>JANNKN010000261.1:0-12168 GCA_031396315.1 Deltaproteobacteria bacterium | reverse complement strand
GCGCTTCGAGCCGGCAGGTTTCACGAATAATCCCGAGATCCCGATGGCGAAGTCGGTCACCGATTACGTCTTCCGCTACCTCGCCAATCGTTTCCTGCAGGCAGAGACGGTTGCTGCGGATGAGCAGGAGACGGATGTGGAGCCGACGGGGCTCGCGGAGATTCGTCGCGTCGCGATCGCAGGTGGATCCGCGGATCGCGCGAGGGGCGAGCGCGCGACGTTCGTGAATCAGGCAGACGCACCGACTTGCACCGAGTGCGGAACTATTACGGTGCGCAACGGCGCGTGCTATAAATGTCCGAACTGCGGAGCCACGAGCGGTTGCAGTTGATGCGTTGGCCCCGGATCTAGTGGCGCCTCGAGCTGGGGGGGTGAGAGGCGTCGCGAAGCGCGGAGTCAGGTCGAGGGGCCTGGCTCCGCGCTTCTACTTTGAGCGCTGTGCGCGGACGGTTGCCGCGCTCGGGATCGCGCTCGTCGCTGCGGCCTGCGTGCAGGTCGAGATTCCACTGTTCGCGAGTGGAGGAGCGCTCGCTGAACGCATTCTCGGCGGAGAGCGCGGGCCGAAGATCCTGCTCGTCGACCTCAGCGGCACGCTCGGTATGCGAGCCGCTGCGGGGTTGTTAGGGCTCCCAGCAGGCGAGAGTGCGGTCGCGCGCTTTCGCGAAGAACTCGACCGAGCGTCGCGCGATGACGAGATCGCCGCGATCGTGCTGCGCATCGACAGTCCTGGCGGCACCGTCATCGCGAGCGAGATCCTGTATCGCGAAGTGCTGCGCCACAGGCGCGCGACCGGCCAGCCCGTGATCGCTCAGATGATGGGAGTCGCCGCTTCGGGCGGCTACTACGTCGCCATGGCCGCCGACCGCGTGCAGGCGTATCCGTCGACGATCACGGGCTCGATCGGCGTGATCGCGATGGGCTTCAACGTCACCGGCCTCATGCAGAAAGTCGGCGTCGATTACCAGACGTTCACGACGGGTCCCTTCAAGGACGCGGGCTCGCCGTTTCGCCCAATGACGGACGGCGAGCGCGAACAGATGCGCAGCGTGGTGAGCGATTTGTTCGCGAGCTTCCTCGAGGTCGTCGAGCGCGGGCGCCCGAAGCTCACGCGCGCAGAAATCGAGCGGCTCGCGGATGGGCGCATCTATTCGGCGCGCCAAGCGCTCGCGGCAGGCCTAATCGATGGCGTCGGTGATCTCGAGGGCGCGATCGCGGAAGCCAAACTCGCGGCGAACGTGAGCGGAGAGACCCGCCTCGTCGTCTATCGCCGCCCCGGCGAGCGCGCGGAGAACTTGTTCTCTGCAGCGGTCGGCAGCGCGCTCTCCGCCGAAGCGGCGAACGCGCAGCTGCGCGCCGCGCTTGCTGAGTCGAGCTTCCTGTATTGGTGGCCCGGCGCAGCGAGCGCCGCCGCGTTGCTCGAGCCCGCACGCGCGGCACAGCTACTCACGCAGTGATGACCCCGCGGCGAGCGACCGGCGCGGTCAGTAGACCCAGCGTCCGCCCTGGAAGCGGAAAATCTCGGTGACTGCCGTGGTGCCGGTTACCTGACAACTAGCACCGCTCCCGGCCGCGCATTGATGCTCCTGATAGCGGAGCAGGCCCACGTAGGGCGCGGTCGTGCTTCCGGTCGGCTTGAGCTCGATCTTGAACTCGTCGCCGTACGAGCGGTAGCCGCTGCCCTTCGCGTTCTTCTTCTCGTGTGCTTCTGCCGCGTCCATCTTCTGCATCCAGTTGGAGGCGAAGGTTTGGAACGAGGACTCCGCCTTCGCGAACGCGGGATCGCTCGGCGCGATGGCCGCCGGTTCGCTCGCGAGCGCCGCAGTGCCAGCCCAAACGAATGCACTCATCGTGACCAGCCGAATCAGGGTATTCATCGCTCACCTCCGCTGCGAGTCCGCTTCCGTGAGCGGTCGCACGGTTCTGGATCGGCGATGTCGAAAAGGCGCTTGTGACGGATCGCACACCTGCGCATGTGCACGGATCGGTGACGGAGATGTGAAGAGCTGGCGAAGCGTCGTCGGAACGCCTCCACTTCGCGCGCGGTTGCCGATAGATTGACCCCATGTCGACCGTTCTAGTGATCGAAGACGAGCCGGATCTCGCTGAACTCGTGCGGTTTCACTTGAGCCAGGCGGGCTTCGCCGTGGAAGTTGCGCACTCGGGAAGGGCTGGGCTCGACTCGATCCGCCGCGCACGCCCCGCGTTGGTCGTGCTCGACCTAATGCTCCCGGACTTGTCCGGGACCGATGTCTGCCGCGAGGTGCGGGCGGACGCCAAGCTGCGAGATCTCCCCGTACTGATGCTGACCGCGCGCGCCGACGAGGTGGATCGCGTCGTCGGCTTCGAACTCGGCGCCGACGACTACGTCACGAAACCCTTCAGCCCGCGTGAGTTGGTGTTGCGCGTCCGGGCAATCTTGAGGCGCGCGGAAGGCGAGCCCCAACACACGCCGGTCCTGCGCCGCGGAGCGCTCCAGCTCGATGCGGAGCGCCACCGCTGCAGCGTGGAAGGCTCGGCGGTCGATCTCACGGCCAAGGAGTTTCGGCTCCTCGAAGTGCTGATGTCGCGGCCGGGTCACGTGATGACGCGCCAGCGCCTGCTCGACGACGTCTGGGGCTCCGACATCACGGTCACGGAGCGAACGATCGACACGCACTTGAAGCGCCTTCGCGAGAAATTGGGCGCGGCGGGCGACCTGATCGAGACGGTGCGCGGAGTCGGGTACCGTCTCGCCGATTAGGGGCGCCCGATGCGCAGTCGCGCGCAATTCATCGCCGCGGTCGTAGCGATCGCACTGGGTTCGTGGTTGGCGTCGAGCTGGCTCGGCGCGGGTCAGGGGCGCGTCTCGAATGTCGCGCTCGTGATCGCGTTCTCGAGCGGGCTCGCGTTCCTGGCGGCGCGCAGCCACTTCCGCCGCCTCGACGAAATTCGCAGCGCGCTCGAAGGCTCGGCCGCCGGCGCGTCTCACACTCGCCTCGAGCGGGCGGAGCCTGGTGTGATCGGCGCGCTGGCGCGTGCGGCTCACGCCGTCGATGCAGCGTTGAAATCGAGCACCGCCGGGGCGGGCGCAGAGCGTGAGCGACTCACCGCGGTGCTCGACGGCATGATCGAAGGTGTGCTGGTCGTCGGGCGCGATGGCGCCGTAGAGCTCGCGAATACTCGCCTGCGCGAGATATTCGAGTGTTGGGGCGAGCTCGCGGGTCGGCGCCCGCTCGAGGTGATCCGCCGCATCGATGTTGGCGAGGCGCTCGCGCGCGCCGGCGATTCGAGGGAGCCCGTCATCGCCGAGGTGGAGCTCGCGGACGACCGAGTGCTGCAACTGCATGCCCACCGATTCCCTGAGAAGGGAGAGTTGCAGGGCGTCGTCGCAGTATTCCACGACGTCAGCGAGATCCGCCGGCTCGAGAGCCACCGCCGCGACTTCGTGGCGAACGTCTCGCACGAGCTGCGCACGCCCCTCACGGCGATTCGCGGTTTCGCAGAGACGCTGAGCGACGACGGACTGAGCTCCGACCAGCGCAAGCGTTTCGTCGAGGTGATCGCGCGCAACGCAGATCGGCTCAGCGCACTGATCGAGGATTTGCTCGAGCTGTCGCGCATCGAAGGCGGAAAGCATCCGCTGACGCCCGAGCCCGTCGATGCTGCCGCGCTCGCGAACACGCTGCTGCGCGACATGCGGCCGAGGCTCGACGCGCGACGACTCGTATCCTCGGTGGTCGGCCAAGCGTCGCCCGTGCTGGCGGATCGGCGCGCGCTCGAGCAAGTGCTACAGAATCTGCTCGACAACTCGGCGAAGTACACCGAGCCCGGCGGCCGCATCGCGGTTCGCGTGACCGACGACGCATCGCGCGTCCGCATCGAAGTCGCCGACACCGGCATTGGGATCCCCGAGCGCGATCGCGCGCGGGTGTTCGAGCGTTTCTATCGCGTCGACAAGGCGCGTTCGCGCGATCTCGGCGGAACGGGCCTCGGCCTCGCGATCGTGAAGCATCTCGTGCAGGCGATGGACGGCGACGTCTTCCTCGCCTCACGGGAAGGCGAGGGCACGACCTTCACGGTCGTGCTGCCCGCCGCACCGCGCTCCGCCTGACGGCAGCGCCGGAAGTTCGCGACTTCACGAATTCGTCACGGCACCGCCTCTCGGTGGCAAACCCGCATCCGTACTGTGCGCTGGCTTCACATTCCATTCATACAGGGAGAAGATCCGTGAAGAAATTCATCCTGGCGGTGCCGCTCGCGTGGCTTGCCGCGTTCGCAGCCGCGACGCCCGCTGTCGCTGAGGAAGCAGCCGTCATCAACGAGGTGCTGGCGATCCTCAAGGAGCGCGGCATCGTCGACGAGGCTCGCTACGGCGAGCTCGTGGAGAAGAACAAGGCCTACGAGACGAAGCAGGCGTCGCTGTTCAGCAAGATCGTCTGGACTGGGGACTTCCGCGCGCGGCTCGAGAACTTCTGGTTCGACGAAGACGCGCTCGGCAACGAGGCAGACAATCGCCACCGCGCCCGGTATAGGCTGCGGCTCGGCGCGACCATGCCGGTGAACGAGTGGCTCAGCGCCGGCTTTCGGCTCGCTTCCGGCGAGACCGAGAATCGCAGCACCAACCGTACGCTCGGCCGTGGTCTCGACTTCGACCGCGACGCCATCGACATCGACGAGGCGTTCCTGCAGGTCAAGCTTCCGATCGACGTTGGCGGTGCTTCTCTCGTGTTCGGCAAGCAGAGCAACCCGTTCCTTTGGAAGAACGGCAAGGACTACATGACATGGGATCCGGATTACAGCCTGGAGGGGTTGTCGCTGCGCTGGACGATGCAGCCCACACCTACGGTCAGTCTGTTCGGCAACGCCGGCTACTTCCTGATCGATGAGAACGCCGGCGCGAAAGATCCGCACTTCTTCGCGCTGCAGGGCGGCGGCCAGGTGCAGGCCGCAGAGAAGATCGCGATCGGTGGCCGCGCGACTTGGTACAGCTACCACTCGCTGAACACTCTCTTCTTCACGCGCCACGGCTTGTTCGGGAACGTTGGACTCAGCGACAACAGCGACGCCAGCCTCGACCAGATCGAGCTGAGCGCATTCGCTCGCTCGGCGCATAGCGTGCAGTGGCCGGTGCTCGTGCACGCGCACTTCACGAAGAACCTCGACGCCGCCAGCCTCGCCGGCGAGGGTGAACAAGACACCGGCTGGGGAGTCGCGATCGAAATCGGCGACGCGAAGCAGTTCGCGATGCTCGGCGTCGGCTATTACGCGCTCGAAGCCGACTTCTCGCCCGCGCTCTACATCGACAGCGACCTGACCGACGGCTTCACGAACCGCGAGGGCTGGGCGTTCTATGGAACGCGTCAGGTCTTCCCGAATACGGAGCTCACGCTCGAGCTGTTCCTCTCGGATGCGCTCGACGAGTCGCCGTTGTTCTCGACTTCGATCGCAGGCAGCGAGCGCTTCCGCTTGCGAAGCGACGTCGTCGTGAAATTCTAGGTCCGCAACGGACGCGCCGCGGCATGCGGCGGATCGACGTTCCTCGTCACCCGAACGTCACGAAGCGCTCACCGCTTCGACGCGTCATCTCCGTAGCATTCACTCGCAAATCCAAAGAAGGGAAAGAAGCATGAAGCGTTCTCAGCTCCTCCTCGGGCTCGCGCTGGCCGCGATGATCGCCGCCCCTGCCGCCGCGCGCGACCAGATCCGGATCGTCGGCTCCTCGACGGTGTATCCGTTCTCCACCACCGTGGCCGAGCAATTCGGTCGCACGCGAGGCTTCAAGACTCCGGTCGTCGAGAGCACTGGCACGGGCGGCGGCATCAAGCTGTTCTGCGGCGGCGTCGGCGACCAGACGCCGGACATCGCGAACGCCTCACGACGCATGAAGGACACGGAGCTGGCGGCCTGCCAGGCTGCGGGCGTTCGCGAGATCGTGGAGGTGAAGATCGGCTACGACGGCATCGTGATCGCCAACTCGACGAAAGCAAAGCCGATCGCGCTGAAGAAGCAGCACATCTTCTTGGCGCTCGCGAAACAGGTGCCGGTGGGCGGCAAGCTCGTCGCCAACCCGTACCAGCGCTGGAGCGACATTGATGAGTCGCTACCCGCCATCAAGATCGAAGTGCTCGGGCCTCCGCCGACGTCGGGCACCCGCGATGCGTTCGTGGAGCTCGCGATGGAAGGCGGTGCCAAGGCGTTTCCGATGCTCGCCGAGCTGAAGGCGAAGGACGAAGACGGCTTCAAGGCCGTCGCACACGCGATTCGCGAAGACGGTGCCTACATCGAGGCGGGCGAGAACGACAACCTCATCGTGCAAAAGCTCGCGGCCAATCCGAACGCGTTCGGCGTGTTCGGCTACTCGTTCCTCGAAGAGAATACGGACAAGGTTCGTGGCAACACCGTCGACGGCGTCGCGCCGAGCTTCGACGCGGTCTCCGACGGCAGCTACGGCATCTCTCGCGCGCTCTTTTTCTATGTGAAGAAGGCGCACGTCGGGAAAGTCCCCGGCCTGAAGGAGTTCATCGGTGCCTTCCTCAGCGACGCCGCCGCGTCGGAGGACGGCTACCTCGCCGACAAGGGCCTGATTCCGCTCGCCGACGAAGAGCGGGTGGCGGTCCGCAAGAGCGCGGTGGCCCTCACCGTGTTCGCGTTGAAGTAGGCTCGCGGCCGCGGCGCCTGGCGCGAACGTCGGGTGCCGCGGCTGGCAAGCAGATGATCACGACTTCCATCGCTGCATTGTTGGGCCTCGGAGCGCTCGCCTTCTGGCTCGGCCGGGGGCGGGCGCTCGCCGTTTCTCTCGCGGGGGGCCGCCTGCGCGCGCGCCCGGTTTATTACGGCCACTACGTTGCGCTGTGGTGCGTACTGCCGGCGCTCGCTGGCCTGATGGCGGCCGCTGCGTTCGAGCCCGCCGCGCGGCCGGCGCTCGCGGGCGCAGCGCTCGCGGTCGGAGCGGTGGGCGCCTGGTTCGCGCGGGCGCGCATCTCGCCGGCGCTGAACGCGCGCGTGCCCGTCGAAGGCGCACTTCGCTTCGCGCTCGCCGCCAGTTCGATCGTCGCGATCATCACGACGCTCGGCATCATCGCGTCGCTCATCTTCGAAGCCGCTCGCTTCTTCGAGCGCGTCCCGGTCATGGATTTCTTGTTCGGCGTGCAGTGGAGCCCGCAGACCGCGATCCGCGCGGATCAGATCGGCTCCTCCGGTGCCTTCGGTGCGGTGCCGGTCTTCGCGGGGACTCTGCTGATTACGGTGATCGCGATGAGCGTTGCGGTTCCGGTCGGGCTGCTCGCGGCCGTCTACCTCTCCGAGTACGCGGATGCGCGCACGCGCGCCGTGGTGAAGCCGCTGCTCGAAGTCCTCGCGGGCATTCCCACCGTCGTCTACGGCTTCTTTGCAGCGCTCACCGTCGCGCCCGCGGTGCGCGGTTTCGGCGCGCGCCTCGAGCTCGAGGTCTCCTCCGAGAGTGCGCTGGTCGCAGGTGCCGTAATGGGCGTGATGATCATCCCGTTCGTCTCGTCGCTTTCGGACGACGTGATCAAAGCCGTGCCTCAGTCATTGCGCGAAGCGTCGCTCGGCCTCGGCGCGACGCCGTCCGAGACGATTCGCCGCGTCGTACTGCCGGCGGCGATGCCCGGCATCGTCGGCGCGATCCTGCTCGCAGTGTCGCGCGCCGTGGGCGAGACGATGATCGTGGTGATGGCCGCTGGGCTTGCCGCGAATCTCACGGCGAATCCACTCGAGGCCGTCACGACCGTCACCGTGCAGATCGTGACGTTGTTGCTCGGCGATCAGGAGTTCGACAGCGCGAAGACGCTTGCCGCGTTCGCGCTCGGGCTGACGCTGTTCCTCGTGACGCTGGCTCTCAACGCCATCGCGCTCGAGGTCGTGCGGCGAAATCGAGAGCAGTATGAGTGAGTTCGGCGCGGCGCAGCACGCGCTCTTGAGGAAGCGTTACGCCTCGGAGAAGCGCTTCCGGCGAGTCGGCGGAGCGGCGGTCTTGACCGCGCTCGCGGCGCTCGCGCTGCTGCTAGGCAGCGTGTTGTGGCGGGGAGTGCCCGCGTTCTTCGAGCAGCGTGTTCGCCTCGAGGTCCTACTCGACGAGGCCGTGATCGACCCCGACGGCTTGCGCGATCCGATCTCGATGGCGGAGGCGAACTACGCGGGCTTGTTGAAGGACGCACTGGCCGCGCAGTTCCCGGAAGTCTCCGGGCGCAGCGAGAAGCGTGCGCTGGTCGCACTGCTCAGCGCAGGCGCGGCCTACGACCTCTCCGACTACGTGCGGGCGAACCCTTCGCAAATCGGCCAGACGATCTCGTTCGAGGCCCTGCTCTCGGACGAGGTCGATCTGTTACTGCGCGGCGCCGGCGGCCGCGAGGTCGCGGAGGGCACGCGCCGCCTGAGCGATGCGCAGCTCGGCTTCATCGATGCGCTCGCGGAGCGCGGGCTCGTGCGCCACGCGTTTGCGGTGCGCATGCTGCAGACGGGCGACAGCCGCGAACCCGAGCTGGCCGGCGTATTGGGCGCGTCGGCCGGCTCCTTTTGGACGTTGCTGACGACGCTCGCGCTGTCGTTTCCGCTGGGTGTCGCCGCCGCGATCTACCTCGAAGAGCTCGCTCCCAAGAATCGCTGGACGGACTTGATCGAGGTGAACATCAACAACCTCGCAGCCGTTCCGTCGATCGTATTCGGCCTCCTCGGTCTCGCGATCTTTCTCGGCTTTTTTGGCCTCCCTCGGTCGGCCCCGTTCGTCGGCGGGATGGTGCTCGCGCTGATGATGCTGCCGACCGTAATCATCGCGAGCCGTGCGGCAGTGCGCGCCGTGCCGCCGTCGATCCGCGAGGCGGCGTTGGCGATCGGCGCCTCACAGCTTCAGACCGTCTTCCATCACGTGCTTCCACTCGCGATGCCGGGGATTCTGACCGGCACGATCATCGGCATGGCGCGCGCGCTCGGAGAAACCGCTCCGCTCCTGATGATTGGCATGGTCGCGTTCATAGTGGACGTGCCCAGCGGCCCGCTCGAGCCGGCGACCGCCTTGCCCGTGCAGATCTACCTGTGGGCCGAGAGTGCAGAGCGCGCGTTCGTCGCGAGAACCTCCGCCGCGATCCTCGTCCTGCTCGCATTCCTCGTGCTAATGAACCTGACGGCGGTGTTGCTCCGGAACCGCTTCGAGCGCCGCTGGTGAGAGAGCCGGAGCCCAGGATGCGGTTTTTGACGAAGATCACGTCGCGCGGCGTCAACGTCTTCTATGCCGAGAAGCAAGCGCTGTTCGACGTGAATCTCGACATCCCGAAGAATCAGGTGACCGCGCTGATCGGCCCGTCGGGATGCGGCAAGTCGACGTTCTTGCGCTGCATCAATCGCATGAACGACGTCATCGTCGGTTGCCGCGTCGAGGGCAAGCTCACCCTGGATGGTGCGGACATTTACGCCGACGACGTCGACGTGGTGGCTCTCCGCGCGCGCGTCGGCATGGTGTTTCAGAAGCCGAATCCATTCCCCAAGTCGATCTACGAGAACGTCGCCTACGGGCCGCGCATTCACGGGCTCGCGAGCACGCGCGCCGACCTCGACGAAATTGTGATTCGGAGCCTCGAGCGCGCGGGCCTGTTCGGAGAGGTGAAGGATCGCCTCCACGATGCCGGCACGAGCCTCTCGGGCGGTCAGCAACAGCGGCTCTGCATCGCTCGCGCGATCGCGGTCAGCCCCGACCTGATCCTGATGGATGAACCGTGCTCGGCGCTGGATCCGATCGCGACCGCCCGCATCGAGGAGCTGATCGCCGAGCTGCGCGAGAGTTTCACGATCGTGATCGTGACGCACTCGATGCAGCAAGCGGCGCGCGTTTCCCAGACGACGGCGTTCTTCCATTTGGGGCACGTCGTCGAGTGCGGCGACACGGCTCAGATCTTCACCGATCCCCACGAAAAACGAACGCGCGACTACATCACGGGTAGATTCGGCTGATGCGAAGACAATCGGAGCACACGCATAATCCCGCGGTCCGGAGTTCACGATGACGCGACCCGTCGAGCCTGCATTGGGGGCCCTGCGAGACCAACTGCTGCGCATGGGCAGCCTCGCCGAAGCGATTCTCGAGAAGTCGCTTCAGAGCTTGTGGCGGCGCGATCTAGCGCTCGCGCGCGAGGTGAAGATCGACGATCTCGAGATCGACCGACTCGACATCGCGGTAGACGACATGGTGTTGCGCATCCTCGCGACCCAGGCCCCGGTCGCCGACGACCTGCGCAACGTGATCGCGGGCAAGATGATTGCGAGCGACATCGAGCGCATTGGCGACCTCGCGCGCAACATCGCGAAGAGCGCTGAGCGCCTGGCTGCGCGCGCGTCGATCGAGACGCCGCCGAAGCTCCGCACGCTCGCGGACGAAGCCCAGCGGATCTTGCGCCGGGCGCTCGACGCGTTCGCAGAGAGCGATCCGAACCGCGCGAGCGCGGTGCTCGACGACGACGATCAGGTCGACGCGGACGAGGACGCAGTGATCCGCACCGCGATCCAAGAGATCGCGAGCCATCCGGAGTTCACCGCGCAGGAAGTCGACTTCATCTTGGTCGCGAAGAACCTCGAACGCGTCGCAGACCACGCGACCAACATCGCCGAGGACGTGATCCTCGCGACCCAGGCGCGGAATGTGAAGCATGCCTCCAAGCTGGCGGTGTAGCGGCGGGGAGGCGCACGCCGCGCCTGGCTGACTCGTTGGCTTCGCTTCGCCGGTCGAAGACTCCGGCTCCGCTGTGCGCGCCGATGCGGCGCGTACGAGCGCTACGCGCTCTCGCCCTCGCGAAGCGCTCTGGCTGCGCGCTTCGCTTGCGTGGCTCGCTTCACGCAACGAGGCCGCGCGTCATCGAGTTCGTTCTTCCGGTGTCACGGCGCGTCAGGCGGGCTGCTCGGGCGAACAGGGCGGCGCTTCGTGGCTCTGAGCGTCATGACGCGAGCAATGCCATGACATCGCCACGCGCGCGTTACACGCGTGCCGCAGGGCGCATCGATCCTCCCGGAAAAGGAGAGGAACGAAAATGAGAAACATGAGACACGGCCGCTTGCTCGAACGCGCGAGTGGTTACTGCTTCGAAGCCCCCGGCGTTTACCTGTGGGACGAAGATCGCGGCGAGGTCGAGCGCGCCGCGCGCGAGCACGCGAACGGGATTCCGCACGCGCGGCCGACGCGCCGCATGCTGGTGATCCCGCCCCAAGAGATCGCGCCGCCGCAGCGTTAGCCGCGGGACGCGCGGTCACATGCCCGCGTAGTCCGGGCCTTCGCCGCCTTCGGGCGGCGTCCACGTAATCACTTGATACGGGTCCGCGATGTCGCAGGTCTTGCAGTGGACGCAGTTCTCGTGGTGGATGAAGAGCTTCTTCTTCCCCGGTCGTTCCGCGTCCTCGATCATTTCGTAGACCGCGGCCGGGCAGAAGTGCTGGCACGGGTTGCCGTACTCCTCGGCGCACACGTCGCGGCACAGATCGGTGTCGGCCACCACGAGATGCGACGGCTGATCGGCCTCGTGTGCGGTTCCTGAGAACTGGACGAGATGCTCTTTCGAGAACGTCAGCTTGCCGTCGAACTCGAACTTCTCCTTCTCGCGCTGGCCCTCGGGCAGCTCGGACAGCTTCTTGGTGGCCTTGTGGCCCGCCTCGAACGCAATGCCGTCGAGCAGGCCGCGGCCGCCGGAGAGGAACATGCGGACCGGCTCGTTGAGCATGAAGAAGGGCAGGCCGAGCGTGAACGCGCCGTGGAAGTTGCGCGCCTGCATGTGCTCTTCGTACGCCCAGCTGCTGCGATAGCGCTCGGTGTAGCCGCCGAGTGTTACGGAGCTGAAGTCGTCCGCGGCGATCGCATCGGCCACGGTCTCCGCGGCCATCATCCCGCTCTTCATCCCCATGTGAACGCCCGAGAGCTTTTCCGCGTTACAGAAGCCCGCCGCGTCGCCGACGATCAGTGCGCCGTCGCAATAGAGCTTCGGCATCGAGCCCATGCCGCCGATCGGGATCGTCTTCGCGCCGTACTTCACGAGCTCCGCGCCATCGAGCAGTTCCCGCATGAACGGATGCGTCTTGAACTTTTGCGCTTCGAGGTGCGGATCGTGGAACGGGCTGTGCGCGTCGAGCGCGCACACCATGCCGTAGGAGACGAGGTTGTCTTGCAGGTCGTAGAGCCACATGCCGCCGAAGAAC
>JANNKN010000249.1:0-3081 GCA_031396315.1 Deltaproteobacteria bacterium | reverse complement strand
ACCTGCGGCCGCGCGCGAACCATGATGCCATGGCGGCGGCTGGCCGCGCGATGAGCAACCCAACCGGCCAGCCGCCGCTCGAAGCCGCCGCGCGCCTCCGACCACGGCCTTCAGGTGCAGCCGCTTGTTGGGCGGCGCACGTTCAATCTGAGTACACGCAAACCATGGTCGGAAGATGAAAG
Organism: Deltaproteobacteria bacterium; assembly: GCA_031396315.1. Taxonomy (GTDB): domain Bacteria; phylum Myxococcota_A; class UBA9160; order UBA9160; family UBA6930; genus VGRF01. The sequence continues at coordinate 2,899 of JANNKN010000249.1, read as the reverse complement.
GCGGCGGTCCCGCCGCGACCGAAAACGATTCCTGGGCGAGCGGGCGTATGCCACCAGAGGTAGACGATCTCCACATCCGGGCGGGCCTCGCCAAAGGAGAAGCGCGGCGCGGGATGGAGCTCATAGAACCTCTCCGCCTCCGCTTCGCTGGAAATCGTGCCGAACTGCCTCTCATAGGAAGCAGCAGCGTCCCCGTACTCGCGAAGCGCGCCGCGTAGGTCGTTCCACCGGCCGAAGTTCCGCGCTCCGATAGGAACGGCGAGTGCTCCTGCGAGGCTCGCGACGACAAGAATGGAGCGGAGGGCAAGCTTGCGTAGCGCGGGACTACCTCTGACACCGCCAAGCAGAAAGGCGGCCGCGAGAATTAGCAGGCCGAACAAGCAGATTGCGACGCCCGTCTCGGGCAGAGGGGGATCTCCAGGAAGGTCGGGAAACATGACTCGGATCGCGCCGCCCAACGGATCGCGGCTCAGCTGCGGCCGCGCGTGCACCACCTTAGCAGCGACCGGACGCCGGCGGCGGTCCTACCCCGACCCGCCGGCGGCCGGGCAAGGCCGCCGCGCGCCGCCGTCAGCTGCAGCGCCTTATGTGCTCTCATCAGGGATTAGGGGCCGGCGGGAGCAAGCACTCCCGCCGGCCGTTCCGAACCCGGAGGGCGGTAGGCCGATCAGCGCCAGGCCGTTCGACCAGGCCGATAACAAGCCAAGGCCGCCGCTCTCCACAGCGCCCCGGAGCTCGAACAGTCACTCGGGCCTCGAGCCCGTACCGTAAGAACGAGTCCCCGTGGCAGGGATCGATCTACCATGGAATCGCAAGATCTTTCGATCGGCATCGACGTTTCGAAACACCAGCTCGACTACACCTCGCACGACCGCTGCTCCCAGCAGGGTCAGGTCTCTAACACTCCGTCCGGCATCGCTGCGTTGAGCGAGGCGCTCCGGGCCCTCGCGCCTGAACGAATCGTGATCGAGTCCACGGGCGGCTACGAGCGCGCAGCCGCTCGGGCTCTCGCCGATGCCGGGCTGCCCGTCGTCGTGGTGAACCCGCGGCCCGTTCGCCACTTCGCCAAAGCCCTCGGCATTCTGGCCAAAACGGACACGCTCGACGCCGCCGTTCTCGCGCAGTACGGCGCGACGCTCAAGCCGAAGCCGCGCGCCACGCGCTCCGACGAGGAGCAGGCCATGGCAGACCTGATGGCGCGCCGCCGCCAGCTGTTCTCGATGATCGTGATGGAGAAGAACCGGCTCGCGGCACCGGTGCGCGCCCTCACGCGCCGCATCGAGGCGCACATCCGCTGGCTCGAGCGCGAAGCGAACTCCACCGACGCGCTCCTCGACGCGTGGATCGCCGCCGATCCCGAGCGCAACGCGCAGGCGCGCATCCTCGAGAGCGTGCCCGGCGTCGGCTCCGTCGTCGCCAAAAACCCTGATGACCGATCTCCCCGAACTCGGCCGTCTCGGCAAGCGCACGCTCTCGGCGCTGGTCGGCGTTGCGCCCTTCAATCGCGACAGCGGCTCGGTGCGCGGAAAGCGCCATGTGCGTTTAGGACGCGCCTCGATCCGCGGGATCCTCTACATGGCGGCGCTCACCGGCAGCCGTTTCAACCCCGTGCTGAAGGCCTTCTACGCGCGCCTACTCGCCGCCGACAAGCCGAAGAAGCTCGCCCTCACCGCCGTCGCCCACAAGCTGCTGATCATCCTCAATGCGATGGTCCGAAATCGCACGATGTGGGGTCAACCGTCATGAGTTGACAACACAGTCGCTTGTTGGACGGCGGACTACTTGTCGGCCGCGCGCAGACTTCGCAGGGCGCCTGAAAGTTGCTCTCGGTTCGCCTGGTGCGCCAAGAATTCTTGTTCGGAGAGCCACTGCGAGACGTCGCGCTTGAGGCGAGAGGGAAGATCCGACGACGCGACGGGTGAAGGACGTTCGCTGGGGCGCGGCGGTGGGTCGTGTAGATACCGGCAATCGAATGTGGCGGGCCCATTGGGCGCGGACGGTATGCGAAAGCGGTAGAGAAGAAGCGTGCCGCCTTGATCGGGAACCCCGTACTCAACGGAGAGCGCCGGACCCTCCGGGTGGAGCGCGATGCTTCGAAGCTCAGCGTGGTCGAGCTCTCCGGGTTCTAGCTTCATCTCCACTCCGCCGTCTAACGGATCGCGACTCACCTGCGGCCGCGCGCGAACCATGATGCCACGACGGCCGGCTGCGTGAAGAGCAACGACCAGCCGGCCGCCGAAGGAAACCGCCGCACGCCGCCGTCAGGTGCGGCCGCTGGTTAGCCAGCGCCCGTCCGAAGCTGCCAGACGGAAGGATCTCGGCGTGCATGGAAGCAGCCATGAACAACGATGCGCTCGCGATCGACGACGTAGAAGACGCAGTACGGAAAGCGACGAAGGAGGGCCCGACGGACGGACCGATGGATGAGCGGGTACGCCTCAGGAAAGGTTGCGACGCCCTCGAGGCACTGATCGAGCGCTCCCCGGAACTCCTCCGCGAGGCCCGCTCCTCGGGTGGACCTCCTCGAGGTCCGCTTGCGCCTCGGGCGTAAGCGCAACGGGGAGAGTCACGATTCGCGTTGGAGCTTGGCTCGAACCTCTTCCCACGGTGTCGCGCGATCTGGGTGTTGTTCGTGAAGCGCCAGCCGGCGATCCAGCTCTCGCCGTTGCGCCTCCGTCAGCGGAAGCCGATCGGGAGCAGCCGCGACGCTGTCCCAGATCTCTTCGACGAGGGCCACGCGCTCTGCGACGGTGAGCTGCTCGATCTCTTCGTGGGTCATGCGCGCCATCGAACGATTCTCCCGCTCATCCAGGATCGTGGCAACTCGGTCTTTTCCGGCGCTGGCTAACGGCTCGGTAATAAGCTGCCGGCCGCCCGTGAACCTACCACGCGTGCTCCA
>JANNKN010000195.1:0-1493 GCA_031396315.1 Deltaproteobacteria bacterium | reverse complement strand
GCCGCCCGAGCGCGCGCGGTGTGAAGCCGCGTGAGACGATGCGCCGCAGCCGGCCGTGCCGCGGTTCGTCCATGTTGATCATCGAGCCGAAGAATTCGCTGAACTGCACGGGCAGATCCGGGATGTTCGTGCCGTTGCCGGAGCAGAACACTTCGGGCGTGCGGCTCACTTCGAGGATGTCCGCGTGCTTCGTGATCGCCCAATAACCCGGGCCGCGCGGGAATGGCGCGCCCGGCGGCGGCACGAACTCCGCGTGGAACGAGACCGGCTTGTGCTTGCGCAGCGACGCGAACGCCACCTCGCGCTCCACGGCTGGGCGATTCCAGAATTCGATGTCGGAAAGATCGACCGAATCGACCGGCGGGAGCGGAGGCAGCTGCATGCCTAATTGCCCCCGGCCACTGGGCTCGTCGCCGCTGGCGGCGACGAGGCGGCCGCCGGGGCGGCGGCCTTGGCTTGCTCGGCCGCGAGCTCGTTTCGCTTCGCGGTGATGTAGACGCGGATCGCCTCGAGCTCTTCCTTCGTCATCCACTCCGAGAGGTTCGGCATGCCCTTCGCGAGCAGCTGGCCCTCCATCACGATCGGCGTGAGCGCATCGGAGAAGAACAGCTGCGAGCTGCGCAGATCCGGCAACACGCCGCCGGAGACGGCGCCGATGCCGTGACAGAACGCGCACCAGCGGTGGTACGCGAAGTTGCCGGTCTTCACCTGCGTGAGGTCGAGATCGCCCGCGATCGCGCTGACTTCGCGGTTCATCTTCTCGAGCGCAGGAATCTGCGCGGTGCCGCCGAGCTTGAAGACGAGCAGGCGCCCGTCGTTGCGGTTGCTGCCGGCACCCTCGTTCGCGGCCAGCGAGGCGTCGCCGCCGACCAGGCCGAACGCGCCGCCCCAGCCCGCCATCACCGCGACGTACTGCTCGCCGTCGAGCTCGTAGGTGGAGGGCCCAGCCATTACGCCCGTGCCCGCCGCCGCCTCCCATAACACCTTGCCGCTCGCGGCATCGAGCGCAGCGAACGTGCCATGCGCACTGCCTTGGAACACGATGCCGCCCGCGGTCGCGAGCGTGCCGCCATTCCACGGCTGCGGATACGGCACTTCCCACGCCGCCTGTCGCTTCACGGGATCCCACGCGATCAGGCGGCCCGAGAGGTCGGCGCGCGGCATCGCGTCGCCAGTCGTCGGATCGGTGCCGTTGTTCCAAGTGCCGGGTCGGTAGACGAACGGCTTGTCGAGGCCGAACGCCCAAGCGATGTCGTTGGCCGGGATGTAGACGAGGCCGAGCTTCGGATTGAACGACATCGGCTGCCAATTATGGCCACCGAGCGGCGACGGCTTCACCGTCTTCGTGGCTTCGCTGTACTCGAGCTCCGGCGCCTCGACGGGCCGGCCCGTCTTCATGTCGACGCCCGTCGCCCAAGTCACTTCGACGTATTTGTCCGCGGAGAGCAGCTCGCCCGTCGCGCGATCGAGCACGTAGAAGAAGCCGTTCTTCG